>JACPUH010000039.1 GCA_016192345.1 Ignavibacteriales bacterium
AAAGGGGGCGTTTGTGTTTAGTAGCGGGGGCCCGCCTACGCAAAAAACGCTTCGGCGGGCAAGCAGGACCCTTCGACCCCTCTCAGTCTAAACGAATGAGGGTCTCAGGGTGTACTTGCATTCAGATTCGTGCTCATCCCGATAAAAATGAAGCCGCCCGGCACAAGGCCGGGCGCTTCATTTTTGTAGCGGGGGCAGGACTTGAACCTGCAACCTTCGGGTTATGAGCCCGACGAGCTTCCAATTGCTCCACCCCGCGATGTAAGATCTAATCTTCTTTGTCTGTGGGAGGTCCTGAGCGAGTCCCGTTTTGTGGGACGAGTCGAAGGACACCCCGCGATGTAAGGTCTAATCTTTTTTGCCTACTGGAGGCCGCGATCATAGAATCAAGACGGCACTAATATACCGACTATTAACGGTCAAGTCAAGGACTGTTCCGTTTTTCTTCCGCTCATTTTTTCGCTATACTGGAGCGTGATGAACATAGCCGAACGTATCGATTCCATCTTTTCGGAAGATGGAACTCTCTCAACACTGCCGCAGTTCGAGTTCCGTCCGCAACAGCGTGCCATGGCACTCGCCATCGCCACCGCGTTGGAAAAGAAAGGACATCTCATCATCGAAGCGCCGACCGGCGTCGGCAAGAGCCTCGCCTACCTCATCCCTGCCATCCTCCATGCCGTCCAGAAAAAACGGAAGGCAATTGTCTCAACCCACACGAAGAACCTGCAGGAGCAACTCTTCAAGAAAGACCTCGAGATCGTCAAGAGTATGATCGGAAGGGAGTTCGACGCCGTGGTCTTCAAGGGGCGCAGGAATTATCTCTGCACCACACGCCTCCGCAACGCACTCCAACAGCAGCGCCAACTCTTCGATACCGCGGAGTCGGAGGAGCTGCTCCGCATCCAGGAGTGGTCCGAAACGACAAGGGATGGGGATGTCGAAAGCCTTCCATTCACTCCCTCCCCCACCGTATGGCAGCAAGTTTGCTCGGAAAAAGGGGCTTGCAGCACCGGTCTCTGCGGCGCCCACTGTTACTTCCAGAAAGCGAAGATCCGGGCGCGCGAAGCCTCGCTCGTGATCATTAACCACGCCCTCTTCTTTACCCTCTTCGCGATGCAGGACTCCGAAGAGTTCTTCTTGTATAAAGACGACTTTGTCATCTTCGATGAGGCGCACACGCTCGAGGCTGTCGCGGGACTCGGCATCGGCAAGAGCATCTCCCGCGCCCAGGTCATGTTCGCCATCCATCGCCTCTACAATCCCAAGACAAAGAAAGGGCTTGTTTCAAAAATCAGGGTGAAGCATTACCGGCAACTGTGCGAAGAAGCGGAAGAGGCGGCAACCGCTTTTTTTGAAGAGGTTCAGATGGCAGCCAATGCCCTTGGACCAAGATCCAATACCCTGCGAATCCGTACCCCCCGGTTCGTTGCCGACACGGTGAGCGGACCCCTGCACAATCTCCAAAAAGGGATCAAGGAACTGGAGGAGGAGGAAAAAACAAAGATCAGCAAGGAGGAACTCGCGGCGGCGAAACGGCTGGTGTGGGAGGCAGAGGTGCTCATCCAGGAATTTCTCGCCCAACCCGATGCCGGCATGACCTATTGGGTCGAGATCTCAACCGGCAGATATTCAAACGTCCAGCTCCACGCCGCACCGACAAGCATCGCCGAAAGCATCGCTCCTAAATTATTCAAAGAGGGGACCTCAGTCATTATGACGAGCGCGACACTCTCCGTCGAGGGTTCGCTGGAATACTACCAGAGACGTCTGGGGGCTTCAAGCGCCGGAACGCTCATCCTCGACACCCCTTTTAATTTCTGGAAACAAATGCGCGTCGCCCTCGCCAAACCCATGCCTCCTCCCGACGATCCCTCCTTTGAAGAGGCGCTCCCCGGTTGGATCCACCGTTCCGTGGCCCGCTCCCAGGGCAAAGCTTTGGTCCTTTTCACAAGCTCCGTTCTCCTGAGAAAGATCGCCCATCAACTGCAGGACCGGCTAGAATCGGACGGGCTGACGTTGCTGGTGCAAGATGGAAAGCGATCACGGCACGCCTTGCTTGAGGAGTTTAAATCGGATATCCACTCCGTCCTGTTCGGCCTCGACAGTTTCTGGATGGGGGTTGACGTGCCGGGAGAGGCGCTTGAACACGTCATCATCACACGCCTCCCCTTCTCCGTCCCGGATCACCCGCTGGTCGAATCGCGCATCGAGTTGATCACCAAACGGAACGGGAATGCATTTTTCGAATTCACGCTGCCGGAGGCGGTGCTCAAGTTCCGTCAGGGGGTCGGAAGACTCATCCGCTCGAAGACCGACATCGGCATGATCACCATACTCGATTCGCGGGTTCTTTCAAAGCAATATGGGCGGGTGTTCCTGCAGTCGATCCCGCGGTGCCCTGTTGAGATACTGACATCACAGGGGGTTGAGGAAGTGGAAGAATTCTGAACCCCGCCCCAGAAAAATATCCCACGAATCTGCGCGAATCCTCGCAAAGGGTACGTGAGATGCGCGTTCCCATAAAAAACCATTCGCGTAGATTCGTGGGGATCTTTATTCTGCATACTCAGGATACGACCAACTCACGAACGCAGGTCGGTTCCTCCTACCCCTTAATCCCCGTCATCACCACCCCCCGCACAAACCATTTCTGGGCGAGAACGAAGAGCACAAGCATCGGCACGATGCTGAGCATGGATCCGGCCATGAGCAGATCATGCCGGGCCACCATCTCCCCCGCCTGAAGACTTGCAAGCCCAACCGTCAGCGTCATCTTCTCAACGCTCGAGAGATAGATCACCGGACCGAGGAGATCGTTCCAATAGCTCATGAACGTGAAGAGACCAAGGGTAGCGAGGGCCGGCTTGGCCAGCGGAAGGATAATCTGCCAGTAGATGCGGAACCGGCCGCATCCGTCGATCCGCGCGGCATCCTCCAGGTCACGGGGAATACTCTCGAAGAACTGGCGCAACAAGAAGGTTCCAAACGCCCCTCCCAGGAACGCCGGAACGATCAGCGCGTTATGCGAGTCGATCCATCCAAGGCTCTTCATGATCAGGAAGACCGGGATCATCGTCACCTGCGCTGGGATCATCATAGTGGCCAACAGCACGCCATACAGGAGTCCCTTCCCGCGGAACTGCATCCGGGCAAACGCGTAGGCAGCCAGGGAACAACTCAGCAACTGGCCGATCGTTGCGAGCGCGGAGATTTTGAAACTGTTGAGGAAGAATTGGGAAACGGACAGCCCCTTGAGGATCGTTTCATAGTTTTCAAAATGAGGGGGCGATGGAATGAGCTCAGGAGGATAACGGAAGATAGCGGCTTGTGTTTTGAGTGATGTCGACAGCATCCAGAGGAACGGTCCCAGCATCAGGAGGGCGATCAACCCGAGAATCAGGTAGGAGATCGCGTTTGTGAAATTCCTTCCAGACGATCGTCGTTCACCCAATGAACACCCACCGTTTCTGTAGTCGAAACTGCGCAAAGGTGATCACGGCAATGATGGCAAACAGGACGTACGACATTGCTGCCGCATAACCCATCTTGAAGAACTGGAAGACATTCTGGTAGATGAAAAAACTCAGGGTCATGGTCGCGTTCGCGGGTCCCCCTTTCGTCATCACGTACGTCTGCTCGAACACCTGGAACGAATTGATCAGCGTGATGACCAGGACGAAGAACATCGTGGGGGAAAGCATGGGGAGCGTGACATTCCGGAACTGCGCCCACTTCCCTGCACCATCCAGTCCGGCCGCCTCATACAGCTCATCCGGAATCCCCTGCAATCCGGCAAGGAAGATCACCATGCTGTACCCCGTGGTTTTCCATACGGCTACCAGCACCATCGCCGGCATCGCCCAACCGGAGTCTGCCAGCCACGCAGGCCCTTGAATGCCGAAAAGGGATTTGAGCAGATAGTTCAGGAGCCCGTACTCCGGATTATACATCCAACTCCACACCAGCGCAACCGCGATCATGGAGGAAACGACCGGGAAGAAATAGACGGTCCGGAAGAACGCTATCCCCTTGAGCCGCTGGTTGACCAGGAGGGCAAGCGCCAGGGAGGTCAAGATGGTCAACGGCACGTAGAGGAGGGTGAAGTACCAGGTATTCCAGAATACGGTCCAGAACAATTCCGAACGAAACATAAGCCGATAATTCTCAACCCCGATCCACTCGGGGGATGTGATGATATCCCACCGGCTGAAGCTGATCAGCAGTGAACCGACCACCGCTCCGGCAGAAAAGAGGAGCAAGCCAATAACCGTTGGGACAAGATAGAGATACGGCTCGGCAACCCGGGCAATGGAACGCATTCTTTTTATGTATGTGGGATCAAAATAACTCACGGTCAATCCTTCACCCGGTAGCGTTCTATTTTTTCCGGATCGGGCTCGACACCCAGTCCGGCTCCCATCGGCGGATGCACCTCCCGACCGGGAAATTCAAAGGAGCCCGCGACCATATCGTCCCGAAGGAACTGCGGCCCGTTCAAATCGACCGGAACATCCACCTTGAACGAGGAAAAGACATGGACGCTCGCCATAAGCGAGATCCGTCCTTCGGTCAATCCGCTTCCCAGCAACAGCAGCCCTTCGTCGCGCGCCATGACGGCCATCTGTTTCGCCCAATAGATCCCCCCAACCCTGCACACCTTGATCACAAGTCCGTTAATGGCTTTCAATTTAATAATTTGCACCAGGTCCCGCGGCGAATAGATCGATTCATCCAACGCGATCGGAATCCCGGAATGCCGAACAAGATCGCGGTAGCCGGTGATGTCGTTCGCCGCCAGCGGCTGTTCAAGGACGTGAACTCCAAAGTTTGCCATCGCTGTTGAAAACCGGACCGCCTCATCAAACTGCCATCCCTGGTTGGCGTCGATCCACAGGTATTTTCCCCCTGCTACCTTTGAGATCTCCCCTACCATGTCAAGATCGATCTCCGGCCTGATGCCGGTCTTCACCTTGAAACCGTGATATCCGAGCTCCAATCCCTCGACGGTCTGCGCAACGGCTTCATCAATCGTCGTCGCCGAAACAACATACCCAAGCTTCACTCCCGAAGTTCCGTCCCCTCCAAGCATCGCGCTCAAAGAGAGATTCCGTTTCTTCCCGACCAGATCGTGCAGGGCGATGTCGATAGCCGACTTCGCAATCGGCTGGCCGATCTGCACCCCGGGGGCGATCACGGTGTCCATGATTTTGTGAATCCCCTCGAGATTGAACTCATCCATCCCCAGGAGGGCAGGAGCAAGATAGGTCCGGATCGTTGTTACCACCGTCTCGGGTGTTTCATATGACCATCGGGGGCTCGGCCTCGCCTCCCCCCAGCCGACGACGCCGTTTTCATCCTTAAGTTTTACCAGAATGTGGGGCGCACCGGACGCTGGATCGGATGCCACCCCACGTGACAGCTTCAAAATCCTCGCAATGGGGAGAAGCAAGCGAATGACTTCAATAGATTGAATCATGATTGACTTCTTATTTGGTTCTTGTGCGGACTGGAACATATGGGCCGATGTCCATCACCGGTAGGCCCACTCGAGCACGTTGTTAATGCGGCGCTCGGCATCCTTCGTAAACTGCTCCACCGTTTTTTTCCCCTGGATCATCAACTGGAGCACGGGGGTCAGGTTGTTATCACGCCATTCCTGCCAGCCGGGACTGAAAAGGGGGAACGATTGCGATTGCGCCAGCTCCACGAGAGCCCGCCGGTTATATCGCGGCTCCGAATGGAGCCACTCGGAAGACTCGGCGTGAGGACGGTAAACAGGCATCAACCCCAGATACTGGCGATCGATCGTTTGCACGGGACTTTTGGTGATGATCCACTTCAGCAACTCCCACGCCTCGTCGGGATGAGGAGAATTGTGCGGTATCAGGAACGCCATGGAATACCGGCGTGAAAGTCTCTTTCCACCCGGACCTTTTGGAGGGACGACGAGGTCCCATCGGATCCCCGTCCCTTCAAGATTGAAGGAGCCGTGCGAACCAATCAGGTTCATCGCGGCCCTGCGCGAAACGAATGGTTCCCATGGATTGATGAAGGTGGTGACGTTCGATGCGATCCGGTCGGTGCGGAAGATATCACGGACAAAACGAAACGCTTCCTGCGTCGCAGGTTCGGTCATGACAGCGCGGTTCCCCTGCTCGTTCAGGGTTCTTCCGCCGAGCGAGTAAACCACTGTCTCGAGCCCGGTGTAGTGAATATCGAACTGCAGCCCCCATTGCTCCGGATTGCCGTCGCCATCCCGATCGATCGTCAGTTGCTTTCCGGCCCTGAGGAGGTCGGCATACGTCCACGAGGTATCCGGGTACGATTCCCCGGCGGCGTCGAACAGGTCTTTATTGTAGAAGAGGACTGTCAGGCCGATCGCCACCGGAAAGCCGAACAGCTCGTCATCCTGTTGCGCGGTCCCCTGCCATTCACGGAATGCGTCATGATAGAATGATACGGTATCGAAATCCCGGGCCACGTACGGCATCAGGTTGCGACCGTACTTCCGGTGGATGAGCTCCTGGCCGAACCAATCCTCTGCGAACATCAGGTCGGCTACCCGGAGTCCGGAGGCCATCGAGGTGAGTGACTTTGAAACATAGAGGGAGTATGGTGAGGTCTCGAGGACGACGCGGATGGTGGGGTGCGCTTGTTCGAATGGTTTGATAATCTCCTCCTCCCACAACTTCCTGTCGCGCTCCATCCAATGGTACAGCTTGAGCGTGACCCTCCCATCCTCCTTCGGTGGTTCACCGGAGCAGGAGAGAAACATCGAGGCAATAAGTATGGGAAGGAGGATTCTCAAGCGGTTTCACCTCATAGGCCGTCCAAAAAGTTCTAATTGCCTTTGGTACGTCGTGAAGAGTTGATGAATTTCGTTCGATTTCGGAATTCCATCGTGGGCGAGAAGACTTCTCGCCCTACCCGCCCGACTGCCTGAGGCAATCAGGCGGGCGGGCATTTTGGACGGCCTCCACCCCTGGTGCTCTTCACGATCTTATTCGCTCCATGCCTTTACTCGTGCGAGTCGTGAATTGGCTATGTAGGGCGAGACGCCGTCTCGCCAACGTCGAAGAGACTGTCTGACCTACATCTTCCCCACAATCCGGGCAGTAGCATCAATAATACCGCTTCTGCTTCTTCGCGAGTTCCAGGTATTCCTTGCCGTAGAGATCGAGACGGGTGATGCTCTGGAGATCCTCCCGCATTCGGTCTGGTTCGCGGATAAGGACGCAACCCGACGTGAGGCGCACCTCATCGAGGTCGATATCGGCGAAGGCGACGCCGTGGCGCCGACCCGTTTGTGCGATCACGTCGCCGTTATGGTCAATGATCCGCCCGGTAGCCGGCCGGTATCTGCCGCTGTACGCCGCATAGGGGGGATGGTTGGCGAGGTTGGATTCCACCATGATCAATGAGTTGTCCAAGGCCCGGGCCGTGAGCTGCGTGCGAAGCGATTCCTGGGTGGGACCATGGGAAACCGTCGGCCAGAAGACCACCTCCGCCCCTTTCATCGCGTAAATGCGGGGTATTTCAGGAAAATAAATATCCATACAGATCATCACGGCAACCGTCCCGAAATCCAGTTTGAACACCGGAAGCTCATCGGCCGGCGTCACGTGCTTGCTTTCCTCTGCCGTAGGTTGAACTTTCCGGTAAAACCCAACGACAGTTCCTTTCCGGTCGATAACCGTGGCCTGATTATAAACACGCTTCCCGTCCCGCACAAGATACGGAGCAACCAGGTTGATCTTGTTTTCCTTTGCGGCAGCACGAAAAACCCTGGTCCACTCACCCGGATATTCCTCCGCAGCGTATTCATACTTCGGAGCCACATTTGCAGTCGTGACCATCTCCGGCAGACAGAGAATATCCGCCCCCTTGTTTGCCGCCATGGCAATGTACTCTGCTGAGCGATCCAAATTCATCCGGACCGAGTGAGGAGTATCCTCCACCAGGAACGAGGTCGTGGCAATCCTGACTTGACGCATACGAGCAGCCTT
The DNA here is from genome assembly GCA_016192345.1 of Ignavibacteriales bacterium. GTDB lineage: Bacteria > Bacteroidota > Ignavibacteria > UBA10030 > UBA10030 > UBA6688. Next base: position 8,010 of record JACPUH010000039.1, read on the forward strand.
TCTCCCATGAATGTGTTATGAGGGGGTCGAACCGACGCACACCAGCGATCCATCCCCGGTCACGACAAGAATTTCCGGTAATCCATCCCCATCGACGTCGGCAATCACCGGGTTGCCGAGCGCCGACCCGAGGGGGAGAGCCCATTTGATGCATCCCTTCCCATCGCTTCCGGTCCCAACGGCGATCAACCGACCGTCGGTGGTCCCGGCAATGAACTCCTCCCTTCCATCTCCATCAATGTCGCACGAAACAATATCGGAGGTCGTACTGTTGAGCGGAAGCGACCATACCTCCCTTCCGTTTGCTCCTTCATAGCAGGTCAGCGAACCGTCGGCATGGCAAATTCCGACAAACATTTTCCCATCCCCCTCCAGGTGCGCGACTCCCGGCATACGCATCATGATATCGGTAAACGGCGTCCGTTTCCACCAGAGGACGGAATGGTCCAGCTTCAGCGCTCCTATCCCTCCAAAACAGGCACCCACGAGGATTTCCTCCTCGCCGTCACCGTCGAGATCGATCAGCATCGGCGAACCGTACGCCGTGAAGGGGTCCTTTTCCCCACCGAAATCAGCATGGCGTTCTTTTGTAAACTCCCAATCCGGTTGACCCATGGCGATAGTTGTTGCGCGCCAGAGCAGCCAGGGCTCTCGATTCCAGGCACCCGTTTCAGCATTCACTTCACACAAGAGATCCTTCGCGAGAAAGAAAAGCTTTTGCTCATCCCTCTTTGACGAAAGCAGCGAGTACGAACAATAAGGGCCCACACCCCGACCCCATTCCCCTTCACCATAAAAACCGCGATGCCAGAGTTGGTTTCCCTTCACGTCGATACAGACGGTCTGCTCGGAGTTCATGGATTCGGAAGCATAAAACGATGCAACGACGTTCGGAGTCCCTTTCGCTGGAACCACCATCCACTCATAGACCCCGACACGAACGGGAGATGGCGGAGGAGCACCAGGGATCGTCCAGGATCGTTTCACCCCCCCGCCAAGGGTGTACGCCAGAAGCTCTGATGTCGAGGCGTTATCCGGATTGAGGGCAAGAAGCTCCCGGCGACCATCGCCATCGAGATCAGTGACCGAAAAGGAATGGTAGCACAGCTCGTAGCCGATGTGTCCGCGTCCCCGGGCAATCCACTTGCGTCGCTGTGAATCCCCCTTGCTGGTCCCGTCGAGAACATGGAGGGTGTTATTATAGTCGGGAACTGCGACCAACGGAGCGCCCGCGTTTGTTTCCCGGAAGACGATGGGAGTCGGGGAGGGACGGGCCGCGAAGAAACCTTCCATCTGAAGCCGGTAACCTGTCGTGAACTGCGAAAGGATAGTCCCGTCTCGCCCGAGTACGCGCAACGCCCCCGTCGTGTCCGAAAGGATCGGCTCCTTCACACCATCCCCATTCAGATCAGAGAGGTTGACCATGACCGGATGGGGCGATCCTTGCAGAGGAGTCGATTGGGTCGAGAATTTCCCCTTCGCAATCTTCAATTCCACAAGATTGAGGTCCCTTTCCTTCCCGGAAGGCTCGAACAGAAACACTGAGACGGAATCGCCCCGATGATCCGTCCAGGTTTCATCGTGCTTGAAAGGAACATCCCGGAAATTCGATTGCCACCCCTCGGGCCTCAATGATCTTCCGGCGAATCGAATCAGGGAAGCGGACCAAAGGACTTTGGCTGTATCGTGTTCATATTTGAGAATCTCTGAGACAGAGAATGGCTTCGCCTGACGGGCTTGTTCCTCACTCACGAGGAGCTCTGAGATCCCGTCGCCATCGATATCCTGGACTCCCCAAAGATACCGGTCGGGCACTTCATGCTTCACGACCCCGGAGACCGGGTCGATGATTTCCAGCCACCATCGTCCGTCCCCCCGTGCGTTGAAGAGCGACACGACCAGTTCCCGTTTCCCGTCGCCATCGACGTCACTGACAGAATTTCCAGTGTGCCGGACTTCGGTGGTATCGTTCGGATAAATGAACTCGACAAACCGATCCCAGAGAAGTGAGAGGTTTCCCTTCCCGTCGTTCTTCAGAACAGAGAGGTGCCGCGCAACCCGGTCAGCCGCGATGACGATGTCCCGATTGCCGTCGTTATCGATGTCGACAAGCTGAAGCAATCCATAGTTGCGATGGCGCTCGCCGTTTGAGGTCCACCGCGCTGACGCCTTCATCTTCCCGCTCAGGACATCGAACACGTACACGCCGCAAAGTTTGGAGACGACCAACTCGTCGATTCCATCGTTGTCAAGATCCGCAGCGGCGGCGGTCGGGTGATAGGCGTCATCCATCCAGAGTGTGTGGGCAAGCCGGGGCTTCGCCGCACCCTGACGGAAATCGAACACCCTCACCTCTTTGGAGCTCATCATCGGGACGATCAGGTGCATCCCAGCGGACGATGGGTCGAACCTGTGACAGAGCATCATGTTGGCGGGAGTTCCGGCAGAGGCGGGAAAGCCGACGTACTCACGCAGCAGGACCCGCCCGTCCTGCGCTGACAGGACGAAGACTTCATAGCCGGTGGACGCGAGGATTTCCTCAATCCCGTCGCCGTCCAGATCCACAACCCTCCCGATCGCGTTCAGGCCATAGCTCGGCGTCTTCCACACAATTTTTCCCCGCCATGAAGTGCGCACAACACATCCTCCATACGCGAGGAGAAGGTCATGGCAACCGTCACTGTTGGGTGTGACAAAAACTTCGTTCTCACTCCCGCCGAGCGCGTACTGCCACTGCACAGCGGGGTGACCGATCGCGCCGGGAATGAGGCAACGTCCCGTCAACTGGTTGTCACGGCGATAGGTATGCCATTCTGCCGGAGGAACTTCCATGAAACTCCGATGCCTGTCAGTCGTTATGGGAGGTGATCAGAAGCGAACATCCTGCGGGAGCCCGGTCCTGATGGATTCAAACGCCTTCAGGATAAGAAGCGTTGCCCTGAGCCCATCCCGGTGTGTGATCGGGGGCTTCTGGTTCATTTGAAGCGCCCGGATGAAGTCGCGGTTTTCCTCCTGGAAGCCGTACTCCTCCGGGTCCGTGTGTTCAACAACCTTCTCCCCGTCGAAGAGGGTGGCTGTTTTCATCCGGTCGTGCAAGTGCGCGGTCCTCATTCCATCCATCACCTGGAAGGAGAACTTGGAAACAAAGGGAGTCTGGCCGCTGTCCCCCTGGACAACGCTGGCCACTCTCCCGTTGGCGAACCGGATCGTTGCGACAATGTTGTCGATGATCTTCACCCCGTCGTGTGTAAAGTTGTCCCCCTCGGCATAGATCCGTTCCGGCTCCGATTCATTCAGGTAATAGACAAGATCCATCGTGTGGCAGCCCTGGGAAAGGACATTCCCTCCTCCTTTGATAGGATCATTCGCCCAGAAATCGGACGGCCAGTGTCCGTCCATCATCTGAGCCACCGTGATAATGGGATTCGGGATGAACTGCTTCACCCTCGCGACCGAGGGATAGTAGCGCATTTTGAATCCGGTCATCAACGAGATCCCGGATTTCTCAACCGCGTTGCCGACACGGTAACATTCATCCAGCGTAAGGGCGAGGGGCTTCTCCATCATGACATGTTTCCCCGCCTGGGCCGCCTGGATTGCGAGCAGGCTATGGGTGTCATGATGCGTACAAATGTACACGGCGTCGATGGAATCGTCGGAGAAGATGCGGGCAGGATCGGTCGTCGCATACGACCCTTGAAATTTCCGGCTGAGTTCCTGTGCCCGCTGTTCGAAGGCGTCGCAGAACGCCCCGAGCCGGGCTCCTTCAACAGATTGCAGGCATTGGGCGTGAATTTCCCCGATACTTCCGCATCCAATAATGGCTACGCCAATCATGGGGAGTCGTCGTTGGTTCTCAAATGAGGGAACAAAGCGTCCTGACTTCCGGACGCCGGCCGCAGTGAGTGAGTATAGAGAGATTTGGCTCAACGCACAAGCAGAGGAGGAAAATTCCGAAGGTGGTCTCCCGAACCCTGATCAGGAGGAATGAACCCCGCATCATCCTGACCCCTTTTTTCTTTTCATTCCTGAAACGGTGAGGGTTCTTTCGCCGCCTCGCCTTACACCGGGTATCGTTCGCCCGGATATTGCAGAGCTGATCAATACATCAGGGTTGTGGTGCGCACAACCGCCGGTGTAACATCCATGGTGAGGGGTGAAGGGTCTCCGAGACCATCCTCACCCGTGAAAAAACTACGCTGGCAGCTCTTAAGGAAGTGGTTATTACTGAAAGACGGTATTGCCCTCCCCTCAGGAGTTGATTTTGAAAAGGGATGTACGTACTATTCCTTCAAGTTTTTTCCACACGCCCGTGTGGACACCACAAGGATGAGGCGATGGCAGCACTACCACTCCCCATACATAGAGGACAGGCCCCAGATCATTCCCTGGAATCGAAGTACGAGGTTCTTGCCGACTTTGAACCGGTCGTCAAGGAGCTGATGGAGAAGCATGAATCGAAACGGGAACTCTGGTTCCCCTCCGATATTCTCCCGGCCGACGAAGGGACCGTAAACGAGAAGGAGCTCAAGGAACTGCGCGATCGCGCGCGCGGCATCCCGGACAGCGTCCGCGTCGCCCTCGCGTTGAACATCGTTACGGAAGAGGGGCTCCCCCACTTCCACCGGCTGATCGCAGAGAACCTCGGGAGCAGGAACTTCTGGAACCGGTGGAACAATCTCTGGACCGCCGAGGAGGACCGGCACGGAAACATTTTGCGGGATTACGTCCGGGACACCCGCTTATTGAACTTCCGCGAACTGGAACATATCCAGTTTAATTATATCCGGTCGGGGTTCAATCCGCAGTGGACCGGGGATCCTTACAAGATCTTCGTCTATACCACCTGCCAGGAGAAGGCAACGCAGATCTCACACGTCAATACCGGCAAGGTCGCCGCCGACCAGGAACCGCTCCTCAACTTCATCACCCAAAAAGTCTCTCAGGATGAAGCCCGCCATTATGCCTTTTATATGAATGTCTTCAAGGAGATTCTCGAGCGGGATCCGAATCAAGCCCTTGTGGCTGCGGCAGCTATTCTTCCGAGCATCGACATGCCCGGAATCTCCGTCGCCAACTTCAATGAGTATGCGGACGTGGTCCGCCGATCAGGCATCTACGGTCCCCGCGATTACAAACGGATCATCGAAGCGCTCTTCCAGTCATGGAAGATCGAGATGCTTACCTCGTTGAACGAGCTGGGGCGAAAAGCGCAGGAGAAAATCCTGGCAATCCCTCAGAGGCTGGAGAAGGTCGCGGAGTACGTTGAATCAAGGAGCACGGCAAAGAGCTTCCGGTTCGAGGTGGTGTTCGGAAGAGTGCTGGAAATGGCGTAAAAGAGATCCGCACCGCACGGCAATACTCAAAAAGCAAGACGCCCGTCGATACTTGACGGGCGTTGTTGTTTCCTGAACCTAATAGGCCCTAATGTTTGTGTCCGTGGAAATTCGGTTTTACCTTTTCCTTGGTAATGCCTTTGATATTCTTCCCTTGCCCCAGCTGCCAGCCGGCATAACAGTCCGCACAAATTCCCTTCCCTTCCCGCAAATCCCGATTGCAGTTGCAACTTTGATGGTCCAGCGCGCACCGGTCGCATGGTTCTTTGATACAGCAGTTGTAATACAGTTCGTTCTTTGCCTCCTCGAGAAGCTGCTTCGCCTTCAACACCTTCTCCTTGGCAGAGAGGCCATTGGGCACCTCCCCGGCGGTCACCTGTTTCGTTTGAAGCTCACTGGCGAGCACCAAGTTCATTCCGCACTTCGGGCACTTGCCGGGCTTGTCGGACTTCACCTCCGGGTGCATCTCACACGTATAGGTGGCTTTCTCCTCGTGTTGGTGTGTTGCGTGATCGTCTTTCTTCTGCTCCTGTGCATGGGTTGATACCACAAAGGCCAGAACCCCGATAAAAAGTGCAAGCGCGTATATTTTGAATCGATTCATACTGATTCCCTCCAGGAAATAGTTATTATGAATAGTTTTCTTGCAACCGGCGTTGCAAGAGTCTCAATGTTGTAGACGTTGATACAGAGAAGTAAAAAACACTCCACTGCTGTGAGCGTTTTTCTTCCCGGCGGGTCTTCCGTGTAGGTTATGCTAAATCAGCAGGGAGGAGTTGAGTAAATAGACACGTTCACGTTGCATTGCGGGGGGCGCGTGCGAAAGGAACCAAACTGGATAAGAGACTTCGGTCGTACCAGGGGTGGGACAATGGAGAAATGGACCTTGTCCGACAACCTTCATCGTGTGTGGTGCGACGGTTTTTTGGATTGAAAGAGTGTACGGATCACCCGATGTCAGCGAAAACGTGTGTATTTCGCAGCATGTCCCTTGGGAAGATAGCGTCGTCGTTAACCCGTGCATGGGACAGGTTTGCACTTGTGACATCTCACAAGCCCCGGTGCTGAACCTTCCACCCATTCCGTGACAATGGTGGAGTTCTACAGAGACGCCCACGACCGCCAAACTCAGGAATCCGGCGACAGCGCTTGTCAACCCCTTGTGTCCGAAAAGGTTGTTCATCGAAATTATGAACCACGGCTATGATAAAAAAGTTCACCGAAGAGGGCAAATCACGCAAGACGACCTGAAGAGTGCAATACCCGGCGGGTGCCGGGTCCCTGCTACCGGATGGATTTTGCTATCTTCTCCATGATGTGATGGCTTTCTCCCAGTTTGCACAGTGCATCGCAGTGAGTCCGGAGATCGGAAAAGAGAATATATCTGATGGGGAGATCCTGACTCTTAAACGAGGGGCGGTTGAGCTGAACCAGGACTTCCCGCTCGCGTTGATCAGGGATGATCAGATAGAGAGCGGTTTTATGCTCTTGAAGCGAACAGGCAAGGTCATTCAACCGCAGGATGCCTGAGTAAATCGACGTGCTCTTCTCTACCTCAAATGCGCCCACGATCTTCGACGACCCCTTGTCGAACCAGAGCACGTCGACCAGACGAATCGTGCCGAGCGTGTCGGGGTCGGTATCGAGTTTTGGGAAATCCGATCGCGACAAAAACGAGAAATCGTTTCCGTCGTACGACCTCGATCGGTCGTTTGATGCCGGCATGACTTCATACCCCAACGCACTCCCAATCTTCAAGAGATGCCACTGCATTTCGGTGTGCAAGTTTTCCTGCTCATGCTCGGACACGACCTCACGGTGACGTCTCCTGAGTTTTTCTTCCAGTCTCGCCCGGTCAGCCTCCTTCATCGCTTCTGCATTGAAGGACAGATTCCCAACTCCGACTTCGTACAAAAGCCCGGCAAGAGCACCGAGGTCTGTGGAAAGTTCGCGGGAATGCTCACGGTTGATTTTCACGAGCACTTCCCGCATCGCAAGATATTCTTTCCAGGAGCCAAGCTTTCTCTTTTCTTGGAAAAGGGCGTTGAAGCCCTTCACGATTGCCGTATTACATGGCGGAATGATGGTCGGGTGGAGGAAATAGACGATGCTGGCAACGGCTGGACCGAGGCCCTTGATGTTCTTCTGATCGAGAAGAATAATTTCCCTGATGAGTTGATCTTCCTTTTGCAATGTCAGGCAGTTTTCAAGGAAGACGGCAAAGGCCTGTTTGTTCTTCTCGTTCTCATAGATGTCCGGGATGCGAAGCTTCGGTTTCCAGTAGAAAGGATGGGCGGCCCCTTCGAACACTTCCTTTTGTTCGGTGATGCAGCTGAGGACAAACTCCAACGACGAGCCTTTGAAATCGTTTCCGAACGTCTTCTGCTTGATATCGGAGACAACTTGCTGGACGCCCCTCCGGATGGAGCGAAAGGCCTTCAATCGCTCTTCGTTCTCAACGAACCAGGTCTTGTAGACCGATTCGGGATCGGATTTGTAACGAGTGATAAGGGATGGGAGGGACGAATTCAGCATCATGAAGCGATTCCTGGAAACTGCCTGCTATGTGACTTGCGGGCTCGATACTCTCAACGCCCGCCGGGGGGGGGAAGCGCCTTCAACGACCGGCCCGCCGATCCCCGCCCGCAAACGTGGGAATATCAAAAATAATCAGCCCGGATTCCACATGGAACATCATGTTATTCCTTTGTCAACACTTCTGCCGTGACCCTGTCATCTGCCGTTGCTACCGGGCCGTCAAGCAGGAGTTTCCCATCCCGCATATGGACACAGCGATGCACGTGGCGAACGTTTTCCGGGTTATGAGTAATGATGATGCAGGTATGGCCTTCGCCGTTTAATTTCCGCAGCAGTTCCATGATCCCTTCGCTCGTGGCCGTGTCAAGGTTGCCGGTCGGCTCATCGGCGAGGATGATAGGCGGTTGATTCACAAGCGCCCGGGCTATGGCGACGCGTTGCTGCTCCCCGCCGCTCAGTTCGTCAGGGAGCCGAAGCGCTTTCGATCGCAGGCCTACTTTTTCGATGATGTCGATCGCCCTCCCTCCTTTATCAGCCCTCGACAACGACGTGACAGAAAGAGGCAGCATGACATTTTCAACGACCGTCAGATACGGAATCAACTGGAACGATTGGAAGACAAACCCTAAATACTCCCGGTGGAAATCCGCCCGCTGCTCCGCTGAAAGTGCATAGATATCGATGCCGTCGACCACCACGCTTCCCTGGGTCGGCTGGCTGAGTCCTCCGAGAACGGCGAGCAACGTGCTCTTGCCGGAGCCCGACGGCCCCATCACCGCCACAAACTCGCCCTGGCTTATACCGATGGTTGCTCCTTGAAGGGCGTGGACGGGATCGTTGCCGGTGTTGTAAATTTTGTGAAGGTTCCTCATCCGGATAAGACTCATATCAATGGCTCCTGATTTCAATTCAAAACAACGGCATAGTCACAACGCCTTGAGAGCAACAACAGGATCAAGTCTCGAGGCTTTGTATGCGGGGTAGATGCTTGAGAGCACTCCGACGGCAACGGCAAGCGCAACGGAAAATCCGAACAAGGTATAGCTCGCAACGAATTGTCCCTTCCCGTCCATCGTAAGCATCGGCACGACAACATTCGAAACACCCACACCAAGTCCATATCCTGCGAACCCGGCGATCAAGCTTGTCAAGAACGCCTCCGTAAGAATGATCACCATAATGTGTCTTTGACGGAAGCCGATTGCGCGGAATACTCCGATCTCACGGGTGCGTTCATTGACAGACGCCGTCATATTCGTCATGACAATCAATGCTGCGACAAGCAGCATGACGGCGGAAATCCCGTAGGAAAAATGTTCGAACCGGTGCATCGCTTCCATCTTCGATTCGATCGTCTGGCGGATTGCCATGACCTTTGCGCCGGGAAGTTTTTCGGACGTCTGACGGACGATTTCTTCAATGGGACAGTCGTAGCACAATGCCGCTGCTTCAATGAGATTGACCTCTTGAGGTTTTCCGAAGAGACGCTGTGCTTCCTTCAGCGCAATGAACACAACGCCATCATCCTGCGAGCCGGTCGGTTCGAGAATGCCCGTGACGGTGAAGCGCTCTCCTTTGATTTCGAACGAGTCGTTCAGGTCGAGCTGGAGCGCCTTTCTTGCCTCTTCACCCATGACGGCGTCTCGCTCCCCTGAAGGTCGTTTACCGGAAAGTTTCCACCACTTCTTGAGCTGCAGCTCCTGTTCGAAGTCGACGCCGACGGTCATGACTTCCCGCTGGACGATTTTGGCAACGTTCAGTAATTTCGGGGCGATGATCTTGATGTTCTCACTGTTCTTGATGGTCCGGATCTGCTCCACATCTTTTTCAGAGAGTTTCTGCACATCCAAAGACACGCCGGAGATCGCAAAACCTCCGTAGTTGAGCGACAGGTCCTCGGATTTGGGAACAATGAGGATGTTCGCACCGAATTCATCCAGCTTGTTCGCGATGTCGGCATTCATGACTTCCGAGACCGTTACAAGCGTCACGACCGTCGTCACCGCGATCGTGAGACCAAGGACAAGGAAAAGCATTTTCGCCTTGCGGCGACGCAAGTTGTTGAGTGAAATGTTGTGGAGCTTCATAACAATGAAAAATTAAAAATGAAAAATTGGATCTGGTGTATCGTTTAAATTCTTCGCTGCCAGCGGGCGGCGATTTGTTCATCGATCCGGATTTCATTCCCAGCGACGGTATTCGGCACGGCGTCCGGCGGGTAGCGTCCGCAGGAACCGCTGACTGCGGTAAGAGTGTTCAACTCCCATGTCGACCCGCACGAATTGCAGATGAGCTTGTCCCCCTTGATATGAAAGTCGGTCGAATTGCATGGCTCGCACATGCTGACGGCGGTGACGATCTTCCCTTCGCTTGAGATGTACGCCAGCATCGGAAGGCCGGATGCTGCATCGCCATGGAGAAATTTGATGAACTTCTTTGCTTTCAGGATATCCAGCGGTATAATAATCTTTCCGTTATCGACTTTCGCGGAGACCTTCTCCATTTGCTGGGCCGTCTGGCTGTAAAAGGCCGCGCCGACAACGACAGGCGAGGTTTTGATCACGGGATTACCGCTCTCGGGGAGGTTCATGTACAGCCAACCGCCGAGAAACGCGATGCCTGCCACCCACAGCAGAGTCCGCGCCCACCCTTTTCGGTTGCCCTGTTGACCGCCGAGCACTTTTTGGCGCTTGTCTTGCCATTCAACCTTGGCCGGCGCTCTTCCGGTGATTGACGTGCCGCAACCTGTACAGAAGTTTGCGTTTCCTTGTAAAGGTTTTCCACATTCCGGACAGAAATTTCCCATTGTTCTCCCTCCTTATCAGACGGTTTTTGATGTCTTTAATTACAAAACATATGGCGAACTGCCAATCCTCAGAACTTCCTGCCACCATAATTTTTATCAAGTTGATCGATCAATTGTGCTATCGTGTACTTTTGTTCGGCAATTTTGCGATCAGCGAAAGCTTTTACTTCTTTTGCCCCGCGCGGATGAGAGCAGGTACAGTCCTTGAGTTCCTCAATTCCGCACTGTCCACAAGGGCAACGGAAGGAGGAGAAAATTGCCTCCCGGTCGGACGCTGTGGCAAGCTTGCTGTACTGAGTCTTTACAGCGGGAAAGTCCGGCAAGCTGTTCAGCGTTTGCGGGGGAACCGCGAGCTTCGTCGACTGGCCATTCTTGCCCGCGCGGTCCCTGGTGGGCAGGACCGTCTGGCCTGTAAGCGAGTCGTACAGCGTGACAAATTCCCTCTTCATCCACCCGAACGTCGTATTGACCGCGGCGACGATCTGGTCGGGTGTCTGTCCTGATTGAAAAGCATTGCGGATGAACTGGCGTTCCTGGATCGCAGTGTTGCAGGTACAGACGTCGAGCGATTGCTCACCGCATGTTCCGCACGAACAGATGAACTTTGAAGCAACCTCCCGCACGTTTGCCTCAACCTTCGGATCGGCGCTCGTTTGCTCGACCAGGGGTTCAGGTCGGGGTTTTCTGCCGGGGGGATTACCCGTGATATAGGGGATGGTGAGAAAGAGGGTCACGCCCCCGATAATCAATAATCCCACCAATGCGGGATGCCAGTGGAGCTTTGTATCAACCCGCCGCTCCTTCTTCTTCGGTTGCTTTTGGGAGTGTTGATGTTGATGGTGATGCCTTTGATGCTGATGATGCCGGCCCAAGTCAACTCCGCAACTGCCGCAAAATTTCGCGTCCCGCTCGTTTTCGAACCCACAATGGATGCAGGCTTTTGTGTTTCCCGCCCCATCCCCCTTTTGAAGTTCCGATCCGCAATTGGCACAGAACTTTGCGTCATCTTTATTGTCTGCGTTACAATGATTGCAATTCATACCATCACCTTTACCTGGAAGTTATTGCTTAATCTTTTCCACCCTCACACCGTCCTGGACTTTCCCAGAAAGGACCTTTACCTCGGCAAGGCTTCCGTTAACAAATCGAGTCACCTGGACATACCCGACAAGTTCTTTGAGAGAACGTTGAGCGCTTCCATGTCCCTGGTGGCCACCGGCGGACTGGGATTGATGATAATGGTACAGAGCGAAGACATCACGAACCTTCACATCATCACCTTCTGTAAATTCCAAGTACAACTCCTGCGCCTGCTCGTCGACTATGCGGAGCGTATAGGATGTGCTGCAACTTGTGAGCAGAAACGCAAAGAGAAGAAATAGTACTCGATGGGTTACATTCATGGGCATACTCCTGTTTTAGAACATCCAGCCGCGTGTTGCCCACATGACAATCATCGCGGCTCCCATCAAGGCACCGCCGATAATGGCATACTCTGTTACAGAACCCATTCCATGCATGGCACCACCGTGAGTCGCATCGCCGGACGCGATAGATCTCGTCCCCTCGATGATGAGCTCCGGCTCGAGTTGTTCATCCCCGACTGCCGAGACATGAAACATCAGGATATATTCGCCGGATTGGGAAGGCGTAAAGTGTGCAGCATAGATCCCGGGCTGAGGGCCTTCCTGAATTTCCCGGTCAACGCTCACGGCGTGGTCCATGGTGGGCCGAGCAAGCATGGAATCCATGGTACTGTGCATTGCGTGGCCGGCTTGGTTAGCCTGGTCAGCTCTGTGCTGATAGGTTGCATGAAAAGATACCTGCGCACCCGAAAGGGGGAGTCGGGTCTGCGTGTCTTGCAACCTCAACTCAAAGACCGTTTCTCTCCCTAATACCAGCGGCGGAAAGATGGCGGTGGCTTTGACATTACCCGCGGTCACTTCTTTTTCGAGCAATGACCCCGGCACACCCCGATGCTCTCCGGAGGGTTGATCTCCGTGTGCTCCCATCATTCCCAGGTGCATGCAGGAAGAGAGGACGACGCTTAAACCCAACGCTATGAGTGTTTTCATGGTAATCTCTCTTTTGTTAAATGTGTTATCATCGTTAAAACTATGTACCAATCGCATACTATCGTAACTCTGTCGTGTCGATCGTCCTGCTCTCCTCCACAAGTTTCAGAATCGGCCGGGAGACGTTCCGTTCTATCATCAACCATACCATCATGGTGACGACGATGACTCCGACGGAAAGGAGGATCATCGATGTCCGGACCTCTTCGATCAATCGGTGTATATCCCGCTGCTTGATTCCTATCGACTCCCTGGCATCTTGTTGAAGCAAGGCGAGAACGTTGAGCAATTCGGACCGGAGAGCATCGAGCGAATTCATGATCGAGTTGTGCGACTTTGAGAGGCCAGTTCTTTCCTTCTGGCGTTCCGTGTCAACCTGTTGTGAAAGAGTGGTGACGATCTGGAACATCCCTCCCACAAGCGAATGAAATTGATGTCCCAGCGAGCTGAGGGAATCGACCGTGGTTCTGTTGACAATGTCCATTGCCCTGAGAGCTGAGATAGCCTCCGTCAGTTTCCAACGAGCGTTTTCAAAATCTTGAAAAGCCGGTGCGAGTTCTCCACGGTGGAACCGCTCAGCCGCCAACATCTCGTCGAGCAGTGCGGTTTCAACACTGCCTGCCGCGGTTGAAACACGCTGGATGATCTCTGACGTCTCCCGTGCGGTTTGCTGGAACGTCTTCGTCTGAGCGTAGACATAGAGCGCAATGCCGAGAACGCTCGCCATGATCGCCAGGAAGGCCGTCGTGATCTTCCGGTGGGTTCCACGGAGCAGGAAACTGACAAGCTGTTTGACACGTGTTTCCTCCAGCCTGCTTGTTCGCTTCCCGAGAGGAATCTGACCGGGAAGCTTTGGATCATATTCCTCGATGAAAAGGCTATGATCGCCAGGCACACCGTTCGTGCCGACACGATGAATGATTTCCCGAGCCTGCTCCACCGCGTCATCCCGGGCAACAAGTTCCATTCTGGATATTCTCGATGAGGGTGAAAAATATTCTGTGACCATGATTTCCTTGATACCCAGGACTTCAAGTTCCTCCACGAGCCAGTGAACCCGTGTCGTGTTGACGTATGCAGTGATTTTTTTCATGATCTCTCGGGTACCCGGAGCGGGCGTCTCGCACCGAAACGCCCGCGCATTCCTCCTCCGGTTAGTGATGGCCGCCGTTCTCTACGGCGCCTGGCGGCGAAGCCTTTTCCTTCTTCGTCCGGGTTGTTGACCGGCCCGCAAGATACTTCTCAGGGTCTTTCGCAAATTCCCGCAGGCAACCGGGGGCGCAGAAGTAGTACAGCGTGCCACCGTACTGGCTCTTACCGGCCGCTGTTGTCTCATCGATGTCCATACCACAGACAGGGTCTCTCGCCATTGTTCTTTCTCTCTTTTCTCCGGAAGGCTCACCGTACTGGTGAAGTGAGTCGCACAAACTCATGGTTTAATGATGACTGCTGTGACTGCCGCCAGGATCGGTCGTATCCATGGTGAAAAAATGAAACATCATCTCGCCGCTCATCACACCGGTTCCGTGTCCACCCATCATGCTCATATTGCCCATTCGCTGCTCAATCATTTGTGTCATCTCCCGATTCATGCGAAGCATATACGACGTTCTTGGCGTCATCAGTAAGTCGGGTTGGAACGTGCAGCGGGTACTCTCGGTATTCCATTGAAACTTCCCGCCGGTAGCGTGATACCGATCGAGATGATGCTGTTTTGCCGAATCGGCCATGGCGTCCGACATGTTCCCATGGCCCATCGTCGTCGATACGGGACAGAGGGAGTCTGCTATTGCATTCTCACTGATCAGGAACAAACTGCGTTCAACGATGGAACGATCCACCGGTTTTGCAAACGACAGGATCATCGGAGCATTCAACGGCACCGATGTCTGGCCATTGGACGGATTTAAGACAAGGAACTCCTCCAAAAAGATGTCCGGTGAATTCGGCATTTCCGACTCCCTGGAGCATCCTCCCGCGAGAATTCCGAGAAGGGCTACCATCCATAAAACTCGTGTCTTCATTGTTGGACCTTTCGTGTTATTGTGACCGAAGCGTCACATCTCCTTCTTCCCCCGATTGTATCCGCGCAACCCGTTCGACACAAGAAACATACACAATGCCATCGCCGGGATGATCTGTGTGACCATGGCTCTTGATACACTCAACAATCGACCCGATATCCTCATCCCGGCAAAGTACTTCGATCCTCGACATTCTCGTATAATACCCTTCATATTCGAACGAGATATGCTCTTTCTCGGGGTCGACCATGTCCCCCAGACCATCGATATCGACGGCGGAGAGACAGCAGCACCCGGCATGTTCGATGGCGCGAACGATTTCTCGTGCCAGTACCCGGCGGACAATGGCTGTTACTTTTTTCATGGTTGTTCTCCTTCCTGGCTTGCCGAACTGCACTCATCGAAGTCAGGCTAATGCTTGTGCGGTTTGCCCTGATCTTCTTTCTCGTGTTTCCCCTCTTCCTGCTCACCTGTTTTTGTCGGCATCGTTTCGTGTTTCATCATTCCACAGCCCGCCCCATGTTCCGAAGAACCCTCACCCTTGCCTTTCATCATCACCGCGCACAGTTCTTTCATGGATGCTTCGTCCCCCTCCGTATACCCGGCCATTTTCTCCATTATTCTCATGCGCAATTGGCGGTCGGCTGCAATGTGAGACATCATCATGTCCATCATGGACGAATCCTTGGTCATCTGCATCATCTGCATATGTTTCGGATGGTCCATGACGTGTTGCTTGTCTTGCATTTGGGCAACCAATGGCAGGGATGCAAAAACTGTCAGGATCGCGACTGCGAATACGGTTTTCATGGGCGTTTCTCCTTGTTTGAATTTTGAATGAATTAGTGCCGCTCCCAATAAGTAATATTGTGTTTAGAGAAGACCTGAGGTGTTAATTGGGCGGCACTACTGCCTTGTTGTATATTCCTCAGTGAAGAAATCCAAGATTTCTTAATTGTTGTGGCATTAGTTTTCCAGCAATCGACCTTCGGAAGCCGCTTCCCGCTTCAGGGTGCGACTTTTCCACAAGAAATAGATCACCGGGTAGACGGCGAGCTCGAGCAAAACGGAGGTGACGACCCCGCCCACCATGGGTGCCGCGATGCGCTTCATCACGTCGGCGCCCGCCCCGTGACTCCACATGATCGGCATCAGGCCGGCGATGATCACGGAGGCTGTCATGATCTTGGGCCGGACCCGCTTGACGGCTCCATGATGGATCGCATCCTTCAGGTCCTTGAGCCCTCGCAGGATTCCTTTCTTTTTCCAGTCATTGTAAGCGACATCCAGATACAGGAGCATAACAACGCCGGTCTCGGCATCGAGTCCGGCGAGAGCGATGATTCCGACCCACACCGCAATGCTGAGGTTATACCCCAGGATGTACAGCAGCCAGAATGCGCCTACAAGGGAAAAGGGAACCGCCAAAAACACGATGGCAACCTTGGTCACGGAGCGGGTATTGAGATAGATAATGACAAAGATAATGAACAACGTCATCGGGATGACAAGCATGAGTCGCTGTTCGGCCCGCTGCATGTACTCGTACTGCCCGCTCCAAATAAGATTATATCCCGTGGGCAGTTGCACCTTCTCCGTTACGGCACGTTGAGCGTTCCGCACGTAGGTGCCGACGTCGATGTCTTTGATGTCCACATAAACCCAGGCGTTCGGACGCGTATCTTCGGTGCGCACAACCATCGGGCCTTTACGCGGCGTGATCGTGGCAAGCTGGCCGATCGGTATTTGTTCTCCGGTGGGCGTCGGGACGAGGACACGCTGAAGCGCTTCGAGATTGTCGCGCAGCTCACGGCTGTACCGGAGGTTGACCGTGTAACGCTCCAGTCCTTCGACGGTGTTGGTAATGCTCATACCTCCCATGGCGGTTTGAATGACGCTTTGCACCGCTCCCACCGTTAACCCATAGCGGGCAGCTTCTTTCCGGTTGATGTCGAAGTCGAGGTAATTCCCGCCGACCGCACGTTCCGCAAAGGCGCTCAGCGTGCCGGGGACCGTCCTTATGACAGCCTCGATCTCCTTTCCGATTTTCTCCAGGGTTGAGAGATCGGAACCGGAGATCTTGATGCCGACCGGAGTCTTGATGCCCGTACTGAGCATGTCGACGCGTGTCTTGATCGGCATGGTCCACGCGTTGGTGAGACCGGGGAATTGGATCGCGCGATCGAGCTCGTCCACGAGTTTCTCAACCGTCATACCGGGGCGCCATTCGCTCTCCGGCTTCAGCATGATCGTCGTTTCGATCATATCGAGTCCGGCGGGATCCGTTGCCGTCTCAGCCCGGCCAATCTTGCCGAAGACATGGTGCACTTCCGGGAATTGTTTGATGATCTTATCCGTCTGCTGTAACACCTCGCGCGCCTTGGTAATCGACATTCCGGGAAGCGTCGTCGGCATGTAGAGCAGGTCGCCTTCGTAGAGGGGCGGCATAAATTCCGACCCGAGTTTGCTGAAGGGGAAATAGGTCACCGTCAGAAGAACGAGCACCACAGCGATGACCCACTTGTTGTACTTCAGCACGAAATCCACGACCGGATGGTAGATTTTGATCAGGAACCGGTTGATCGGATTTCTTTCTTCGGGAAGGATTTTACCGCGAATCCAGTAGCCCATGAGAATCGGGACGATGGTAATGGAGAGGGCCGCGGCGGCAGCCATCGAAAAGGTCTTCGTGTACGCCAGCGGCTTAAAGAGCCGTCCTTCCTGCCCTTCGAGCGCAAAGACGGGGATGAAGGAAACGGTAATGACCAGCAGTGAGTAGAACAGCGCCGGTCCGACTTCCTTCGATGCTTCGAGTATGACCTGCCAGTGGTCCCTGCGCTGCTCCGGCGGCTGGAGCGCCTCATGCTCGATATGCTTGTGCGCATTCTCGATCATGATAATGGCCGCGTCCACCATCGCTCCAATCGCAATGGCAATGCCTCCGAGCGACATGATGTTCGCGTTGATCCCCTGCATTTTCATGACGATGAAGGAGATGAGAATCGCCGTCGGAAGCGTCAGGATGGCAACAAGCGAGCTCCGGGCGTGCAGCAGGAAGATGATGCAGACGAGGGCGACGATGAGAATCTCTTCGATCAGTTTTTCCTTCAGCGTGTCGATGGCGCGCTCGATCAGGCCGGACCGGTCATACACAGGCTCGATCTTCACATCCGCGGGCAGACCCTGTTTCAGCACTTCGAGTTTCTTCTTGACGCTTTCAATGACTTCAAGCGCGTTTTGCCCATACCGCATCACGACAATCCCACCAACGACCTCCCCTTCACCATTGCTTTCCGCCAGGCCTCGGCGCATCAGTGGACCGATCGTCACATCGGCAATGTCCTTCACGTACACCGGCGTCCCGCTGCGCTTATCGACCATCACGGGAATGCCCTTGACGTCGTCAATCGACTTGATGTAGCCGAGACCGCGCACCATGAACTCCATCTCGCTCATCTCGATCACTTCCCCGCCGACGTCGTTGTTGGAGTTCTTGATCGCCATCTCGACCATCATGAGCGGAATGTTGTACGCAAGGAGTTTCGTCGGATCAACCGTCACCTGGTACTGCTTCACAAATCCGCCGATACTGGCAACTTCCGCGACACCCTCCGTGGCCGTCAATTCGTACTTCAGATACCAATCCTGCAAGGAACGAAGCTCCTGCAGCGATCGCTGATCCGATGTGAGCTGATACATGAAGACCCAGCCAACGCCCGTGGCGTCTGGGCCAAGGGTCGGAACAACATCTGACGGGAGCCGCTTTTGCGCGTAGTTCAAATACTCCAGCACGCGGCTGCGCGCCCAGTAGATATCGGTGCCGTCTTCAAAGATGACATAGACCAGTGAATAGCCGAAGAACGAATATCCACGAACGACTTTTGAGCCCGGAACGGCCACCATTGCCGTGGTGAGCGGATAGGTCACCTGATCCTCCACGGTGCGCGGGGACTGTCCTGGATACTCTGTATAAATAATGACCTGCACGTCGCTCAGGTCGGGAATGGCATCGATGGGAATACTCAACATCGCATACGCACCCCAACCGATAAGGAACAGCACGGCAAGGATAACCATGAACTTGTTGCGCAGGGAAGCTTCTATGATTTTCTCTAGCATGATTCACATCCTTCTGTTAGAGGTCGGGCAGATTGTTCGACCCATTAGTGCTGATGTTCGCGAGTCAGATAGTGTTCGGGGTTCTCCTTGAACTTCTCCATGTCACCTTCGCTGCAGAAATAGTACTTCTTTTCTTTGTAGGTGTAGGACTTGTTCTCGTCCGGAGTAATTTCCATACCACAGACCGGATCGACCACTGTTCGTTCTTTCACGGCCTGCTTTACAACCGATGACTTTCTCTTCGGGGAAGCGACCGATTCGCCCTTCTTCTGCTCGTCGGTCTTTATCTCATGCGCGCTGTGGTCCTCCTGTTTCGGTTCTTCTTGCTCTGTCGTATGGCCCTTGTGTTCTTCTTGAGGCTGCTGTTGTTTCGGCTTCCCCGGGGTGTCCATTGAGGCAGGAGAGGACATATCATGTCCCGCATGTCCGAGCATCAATCCGA
Organism: Ignavibacteriales bacterium; assembly: GCA_016192345.1. Classification (GTDB taxonomy): domain Bacteria; phylum Bacteroidota; class Ignavibacteria; order UBA10030; family UBA10030; genus UBA6688. The sequence continues at coordinate 27,350 of JACPUH010000039.1, forward strand.
CTGCAGCCTTGAGATTGCTTTCGGAGTCGATCAGGAACTGGGATGATGTAACGATCTTCTCGCCTTCTTTGACTCCTTCGAGAATCTGCACGTAGCCATCGGCCATGACACCGAGTTTCACTTCGCGGGGATCAAAATACCCCCCGCCGAGGGCGATGACGACGATGTTGCGTTCACCCGAACGAATAATTGCCTGGTCGGGCACCGCCACCGCATCAAGAACAACCGGCGAAGCGATCTTGACCGTTGCATACATCTCCGGTTTGAAATCGATGGCCGGAGTATTGCGTACTTCGACCCGCACCTTTGCCGTTTTCGTCTCCATGTTGAGCATCGGGTAGACATAGGTAATCGTGCCTTTGAACGTCTTGCCGGAGAGATAGGAGAGCTCAACTTCTGCCGACTGACCAACCTTGACCCAGGGAAGTTCATACTGGTAGATGTCGGCAATGATCCAGACGGTTGAGAGATCGGCAATCTTGTACAGTTCCATTCCCGTCATGACACTGTTGCCCTTGAAGATCATCTTGTCCATGACGATCCCGTCAACCGGCGAATAGAAGGTCATGGTTTTCTTTGGCGTGCCCCGCTTTTCGAGGTCTTGAATTTCTGCTTCCGTGATGTCCCAATAGAGCAGCCGGCGCTTCGCACTTTCCACGAGGGCGTCTGCGCCACTGCGAGCCTCCTCCAGACTGCTCATGCGGAGCCGATCTCTGTAGCGAAGTGCCTGCAAATACTCTTCCTGAGTCGAAACAAGCTCGGGGCTGTACAGCTCCAGTAACGGGTCTCCTTCACGGACGACCTTGCCCGTGTAATCGACATAGAGCTTCTCGACCCACCCCATGATCTTTGTGTTGACGGAATAAACCTTTGTCTCATCAAGGTCGATTTTCCCCACAGCACGAATAACCTTGCTCAGTTTTCGCTTCTCGGCCATTTCCGTCTTAACGCCGATATTTTGCACCGTGACAGGATCGATCTTGATTCCCTGTGTGTCACCGTCACCTTCATACACCGGAACCATGTCCATCCCGCAATCAGGTGCTTTGCCGGGTTTGTCGGATGTAAACCAAGGGTGCATCGGATCTTTGTAGTATGCAATCTTTTGTTCTCCGGACTTGCCGGACGATTCACCGTACACCGGAACGAAATCCATCCCGTCCGATGATTTCTTCGGCGTTGGTGATGTAACTTGCGGATTCATCGGGTCTCGGTAATAAAGAACGTTGCGCTCCGAAGACGGGTCGCTCTCACTTGAAGATCCAAAAATGATCCATCCGGCTCCCACTCCGATGATAATGCTCAGCACTGCGGTAATGATTATTTTTTTCATTTCTCCTTGCTCCTTAGAAATCCGTTAAGGTATACGTCTAGCGATTTCAGTGATATCCAATCCGACAGCCTGTTCCAGCGCTGCCTGACTTGCCATGTAGTTCATAACCGACATATGATAGTCCAACCGTGCCATCAATACCATACGGTAGGCGTCGATTAACATCAGGAATTCGGTCTTGCCCGTTTTATAGGCCGCGATGGTTGACTGCAGTGTCTGTTCCGCTTGCGGAATGACGGTGTTCTTGTAGAGCAACACAAGGTTCTGGTCGGTCTGGACCCTCACGTTGGCATCCTGCACCTCGAACAAGGTCATGTTTCTCATGCCCGAAAAATCTTCTTCGGCACGCTTCACATTCAGCTCGTTTTCCTGAACCTTTGAGGCGTATTTGCCACTCGACCACGGACTCAGCGGGATGCTGACCCCCACCATCACCGACCAGAAATCATTGCTTGTCATTGCCATGTCCTTGTACATCACCCGAGCCATAAGATCCGGGAAATACTCGCGTTTTGAGAGTGACACCTCGGCTTTGTTCATCTCGATGTTGAAATTCATCGATTTGAGCTCCGGACGGGCTTCGAGCGCAAGCGGCCGCAACTGCTCAAAAGTCCACAAGGGAATGGTTACTTCGATGTCGGGCACATAACCGAGCGGATCATTTGCGGGCCTGCTGAGGATTGTATTGATCATCGCTTCGACCGCCCGCTTCTCCTTTTGCAGGTTGAGGCCGGCATTGATCAGCGTGGAGAGCTCAGTCTGAGCGCGAAGAATATCAGGCTGCTTCCCCATGCCGACTTCATATTGCTTGTTTGCGATGTCGACGAACCGTCTCATCAGGTCTTGATTCTCCGCGTTGATCTGAATCTTGCGCTGAACGAGATACAGCTCGAAGTAAGCGGTTTTCAGTTCCCGGAGAATCTTCCGTTCCAACGCTCTGAAGCCCTGGTCGAACATGTTCGCATTGGCTTCGGCGGCTTTCCCCATTGCGGAAAGTTTTCCCGGAAACGGGAACATCTGCTGGATGTAGTAATCCATTTCCATCTGGTCTTTAAGAGGATTCGGAAAGGATCGAACGGGACTCTGGAAGAACTCGACGCCAACTTGAGGGGCATCCCAAGACGTCACCTGATCGACGCGGGTTCTTGCCGCCGCAGTTTGGTTGCGGGCCGCACGAAGCTGAGGGTTATTTCGCAGCGCTTCGGTTATGAGCTCATCAAGCTTGAGAAGCTCGTTCGTTCCGACAGGACTTGTCTGTGCCCACGTCAGGGACGAGATCATTATCCAGGCAATAGCGAAACGAAGAAATGATCGCATGAAGAGACGCTCCTTACTGTTTTTCTTGGGTGAAATTCACGACTGCCTGGCCGGATAGGACCGAAAACAGTCATGCAGTGAGGTTCACGCAGGGATAGATGAATCCCGCACCGTGAGCCTTGTACACGATAAGGAGCGAAATCAGATCAGGAGGGCAGCGTGAAGTACGTACTTCTCCACCGAGGGGTGGAACACTGGTGCAGAGAGGGGGAAAAAGATTCGTGAAACTTGGAGTTGGTCGGAAACGGCAACGGGGGTTCCCGGAACGGCGTCGGGAAGATCGTATTTCTTGACCTCCGATTGCACGTTCTTATCCAGAACTGCGGGGTTTGTTGTGATTCCGCCAATGACGACGTTGGTGTGGCAGACGGAATTTGACAGTAATGAAGGTTCGGTTTTGACCGGAAGACGACTTCCATCGCAATCCTTATGGTTGGCCTCGCGTGGAACTTCGCAGCAGGTCGCATTCTCCATGGTGCAATTGTGGAGAACCGTGGCAAGGCCGGAGCTTGCCAGAAAAGTGACAAGGACAAGAGTGCGGCCGATGAGAAGAATATGTGTTGAGATCCGCTTCATGATACGATATGATCCCCAACAACCGTGCCAGTCTGACCGTTCCTGATAAACTGGCCGGGAGAGTATCTTTGTGGAAAATCTCAACGTGGGGGGTGTTGAATTTTCCTACAATTGAAAGGAACTCCCTCTTGTTTTCGCAATTCTGAAGAAAGCTTGTTTTAATACCCGGCGGAAGGACGTGGTCTTAAGGTAATACGTTGATGGAGGAATACGTTACAGAATCTTGAAAAAGTGTTACAGATTTTCCTACAGCGAGGTTGCAGAGGAATAAATTATCCAAATCGGTCCGACCGATTTCAAACTCTCCTGTCCAGTTGGTGGACCAAAGCTCACCGAACAAAGGCAAGCCAATTTCACAATTCCACTCCCCAACCCTCCGAAAATGTAGTGCTACGCCGGGTCGTCGCCGCGGTCACCTTCACACCCTTGGTTAAGTTTATGGCCACCTCCCTCAACAAACTGGGGCGCAAGGCACAGGAGAAGATCCTGGCGATCCCCAAGAGGCTGGAGAAGGTCACGGAATATGTTGAATCTAAGAGCACCGCCAAGAGCTTCCGGTTCGATGTGGTGTTCGGAAGAGTTTTGGAAATGGCTTGACAATTAAAAACTAAAAATGAAAAATTAAAAAACACCGACCAGAAGGCCGGTGTTTTTGTTCAGTGCAGATACCCTCTTCAAGACCCCCTGGCGGGCTCAATCACCTCAGGTATTTCAGTCCGCGTTCGACTTCGGAGGAAATTCGTTCAAATACTTCCTCGAAGGATCCCCGGCCGTCGACCTTGGTCACACCATGGAGCTGATTGTACTTTTGGATCACGGGAACCGTTTTGCTCTCATGTTCGTGCAAACGTTTCACGATCTTCGCCGCACTCGTGTCGTACGGCATACACCGTTCTGTCTTGCTCCTTGCATCCAGACGGTTAATCAACTCCAACGTCGGGACCTCGATCTCGATGATCTTCGTGATGGAGGAACCGTGCTTCTTCAACAACCCATCCAGGATGTACGATTGAACCAGGGTCCGCGGAAAACCCTTGAAGATAAATCCCTTGACGTCCGTGGAATGGGCTAGTTTTTTCTCAATGAGCTGCACAACGATCTCGTCCGGCACAAGCTGACCGTTTTCGTACAGGTCCATGATCCTCCGGCCGATGTCCGACCCCGATTTGATCTCCTGGTCCAGCATGGATCCCGTCGCCACGTACTCCAGGCCGAACCGTTGTGCAAGCGCCTTCCCCTGGGAACCGCGTCCGGATCCGGGATACCCGAAGAGGACAATGTTGAGCAGGTTCTTGCTTAATTCGTTCTTGACGATCCCGCTGATCGACTGGGTTACCTGCTCGATGCTCGCCGTCCCGTTGACCTCGTGGATAATGCCGCGTCCCCGGTAAAATTCGAGCACGGGCAGGGTCTTCTCATGGTATTCCTTCAGCCTGTTGCGAATCACCCTCTCATTGTCATCCGACCGCCCCGACGAGGTCCCACGTTTCAGGAGACGCTCAACGGAGACTTCCTGTGGAACCACAAGGCTGATAAGGCACGTAAGCGACGTGTTCAGCTTCTGCATCAACCCCTCCAGGATGTACGCCTGGATGGGTGTTCGGGGGAAACCGTCGAAGAGAAATCCGTTCGACTCCGGGATATCGGTGATGGTTTTTTCGATGATCTGGACGATGATCTCATCCGACACCAACCCACCGGAGGCAATGATACTTTGAGCCTCAAGCCCGAGTGAGGTTCTGTTGGCGATCTCTTTCCGAAGCAGCTCACCCGTCGAGAGGTAGAACAAGTTGTACCGCGAGACCAGAAATTCCGATTGTGTGCCTTTACCGGCCCCCGGAGGAGCGAAGAGTGCTATATTGAGCATGAGTAAACTTGAGTTCGTTGAAAATGGGGCCACCCTTCCACACAGCCGCCGCTGCTGGTTCAACAATGATTTTAAGGTAACGATTTTTCCAGCGACACGCAGGTTTCTTCACTGTGGTGTTCCGGTTTTGCGCTAAACAAATCGCCCGACCAGGAGGCCGGGCGAAGAAGGCGGAAGGCAATTCTCATTATTAAGACGACTCGGTCGCGACTCTTGACTTGGCCTCCTGATTTACAGTAAGATAGATCCTTCTCCTCGCGGCGTGGAGATGGTTTTCTCACACCACCGAATCTGATTTGATGAACGCTTCCCCGGTTGCCTGAGAGATTTTTGCGCACGAACGGCATGGATGACAAGAGAAGTTACGCTGGAGGCTGCAAGAATAGTCAGAACGCCCATGCTACTCGCGCATACATGCTAGCTCCATACCCGCCAAATTCCGTCGAGGGCACTCCGTCAAACAATAAACCGATCAACGTGAGATCGATGCTCTCAAGAGCGGACCATGTAACGGACGGGACGACAACACGCGAGGCGTCAGACGGGTTCTGAATGACAAAAAGCGACGCTCGGACAAGCGGGGTAAAAGAATAGGAAAGCTCGCCGAAGAGCGACCACCGCGCGGGCGAGAGCAGGCCTAACGCTGCTGCGGCGTCCCGGAATGCAGCGACATCGGCAGTGACTCCCTCGGTGTTGTAGAGAACTTCCACGTGGAGATACAGGGAGTTGGGAAATGTGTAATCGCCTGAAACAGCACAAGAAACCATCCCCCCTGCTGCTGCGTCAGGATAGATCGGAAAAGGCGCGTCAGTCTCCGGCCTCTCCGAAATAAGAATTTCCCCGCGAAATCCGCCACCGCCGATGTCACCCGCCCAGGCACCTCCTCCCATCCATGCTTTTCCTCGCAGTCCTGTAACGACGTGAACATCGTAGTCAAACGCGTTCCCCGTCCAGGACAGGAAAGCTGTAGAGCGGGAAGAAGTCCTTCCCGGTTTAAACGCAGCATCTATTTTGGAAAGGGGCCCCAGGAAATACTGCATCCGTACTGCATCGGAGCCGGGACGTTCTGCGTAGTCGAAATCCAGGATCGAATATGGGTTGAAGAGGTCGATTGGATTCCACACAAGATTGGTACCGAGGGCTATGCGCTGTCGTCCGGCGGTAATCTGGAGGTTCTCCATGGTCCACTCTGCCCAGAAGCGGTCCACCTCGGCATATCCGACACTCGACGCGCTTTCCCAGAGGAACATATCGAGTCCTTCCAGCTCGCGTGGGGAACGAATGGCCGATGCAAACTGCGGCGTCCGCCGCACGGCGTCCCCGTAGTACGCCCGTACCCGGATCTCGAGCGCTGCCGTTACGGTCGTTGTAAGATACAGGCGGGTGTTGAGGCGACCATGCAGACCATGGTCATCCAACGATCCCATCGAAGGGATAGAAGAATGGCTGAAGAGATACTTTCCGTATCCGCCTGCATCGAACGTCTGACCGTTGAGGATTCGGCTGGCGAGCAGCAGTACGAGCAGAGGTCGGCACCATTTCATGGCCGCTGTTCATCTTGTCGGGCGTCGGACGTAATCATTCCGTCTTCGAGGGTGAGGATACGGCGTGCGCGTTTCATCACACGCGGATCGTGGGTCGAAAACACAAACGTCATCGCCCGGTCGCGGTTGAGATGTTCCATGAGGTCGAGCAACGATTCAGCGGTTGTGGAATCGAGGTTTGCCGTCGGTTCATCCGCCAGTACGAAGGAAGGCTTGGATGCAAGCGCCCGCCCGACAGCCACGCGCTGCTGTTGTCCGCCGGAAAGTTCGGACGGACGGTCCCCTGCCCGCTCTGCGAGCCCAACTCTTGCGAGGACATCCATCGCCTGTTGGTCCCGTTCTGAGCGGGAAACATTCTGCAACAACAGCACAAATTCGACGTTCTCCTTTGCGGTCAGCACGGGAATAAGATTATAACTTTGAAAAACGAAACCTATATGATGAAGCCGAAAATCGATCAGCTCCTCCGGTTTCATCGTTGAAATATCGGTCCCGTCGATTCGCACTGTTCCGTTCGTCGGTCGGTCAAGCCCGCCGATGATATTCAGCAGGGTGGTCTTTCCGGATCCGGACGGGCCGACAATGGCGGCAAACTCCCCTTTGTCGATTGACAGATCGATGCCCCGTAAAGCATGCACCGGCACGCTGGATTCCTTATATGTTTTTGTTATTCCCTGAAGCTCAATGATTGCCATAGGTATCGGTTGTTCTGAATCCATCAAGTATACGCGCGGATTGCCCGTGCGGGCTTCATTTGCGTCGCCTTGAAACCCGGATAGACCGCTGCGACGACTGCAGTCACGATAACAAGGAACGAAAGTTGGAGATAGATTTCACCGGGAACAAACGGATAGAGTACCGCGCTTATGCCGTACGCAGAAAGGCCGTCGGCAAATGCCGAGAGATCTATTCCGACCGACGCAAACGTCCGTACTATCAACGCCCCGACGATACCACCGATGACTCCGCCCGTCAGCGAAAGGATGAGTGTTTCCAGCACAATGAGGTTGAACACGCGCGCCCGTTTCATCCCAATGGCCATCAGGACGCCGAATTCCCTGACCCGGTCCATGACCGACATGAGCATGGTGTTGGTAATCCCGAATAACAATGCGAAAAGAATGATCCCGAGGAAAAACAGCATGGTGACGCCGGTCAACTCCGCAGAGAGCTTTAGCTCGGGAGCGAGGTCCTTCCAACTTTCAACAGCCACGTTGGGGAACATCACCGAAACCGACGCGAGCGTCTCTGACACCTGTTCCGCCGATTGTAAACGGATTGCGACTTCGTGAACAAGCTTCTCCCCTCCTGTGAGCCCGGTGAGCTCTTCATGGCGCAAATATACTGTGCCCCCGTCAAAGAGTGAAGATTCGGTCTCAAAGATCCCCGCGACGCGGCAAGCAACGAAGATAATGCTCCCGTCCTTTCCGGAAAAACTCAGGACAAGCTTCGAACGCAATCGCAGGTCCAGATTTTCAGCCAACTTTCTGCCGACCAGAACGGGATTCTGGCGGACTTCCTCAAAGTACGTTCCCTCGTTGATCTTGCGCCCGATAGAACTGACGGCCGCTTCGTCCTGAGGATTCACGGCAATGATCTGTACTCCTGTATTGGCTGTCGGTGAAGACGCCATACCGTCAAACACGCCGCGGCCAGACACCCCCCTCACGGTGCGAAGCTGTTTGAGTGAATCGATAAGCAAGCCGGCGTTTGGAAGGTCGTTATTGATGACAGCATTCGCTTTGTAGGCGTGCGAGTGCAGTTGGAGATGCGCCAGGTTTCTGTCGATGGCGGAGTCTACCATGGATTCAGCTATACCAACAAAGACCCCGACGGCAAAGAGGCCGCCGCTCAGACCCAACGCAATGGCGGTCATAATAACAAGACTTCGTTTGCGATTACGCCAGACGTTTCGCCAGGCCAATCCGAACAGCATCGTGTCTCCTTAATTACGTTCTCAGTGCGGCAACCGGCTGGAGCTTGCGGATTACCTGCAATGGATAGAGCGCACAGACCGCAGCAAGGCCCAACACCGCGGCGGATTGCGCAAGGAAAATCCCGGGCGCGATACTGAACGGCAATATCGGCTCAAGACCGTACACCAGCATTGCTTCCGCTGCCTCACCGGTTAGTGGAATCGGGTGAAGATGAAAATACCAGAGCAGCGGGATGCCGACGGCGACCCCCAGCAAAGCACCCTGGAGCGAGATCATGAGCGTCTCCAGTGTGGTAATCGTCACAAGCTTCCTGCGGCTCATTCCGATCGATAGAAGAATTCCAAATTCTCGCTGGCGCTCTGACGTCATCATCATCACTGTTCCGAAGATACCGAACCCGATCACAACATAGAGAATAAGGAGCATCAGGACTCCGCCGGCGCTGTCCACTTCAATAGCCTGCACAAGTTCCGGCATCATTTCTTTCCAATCCATCACCTCCACCCCGCTACCGGCGATGGACCGGATTTGGGATGCGGCGTCTCCGAGGGCGGAGGGAGATTCCAGCATAAACGCGATGGAGGTAATTCGCCCCGGCGCGCTGAAGACCCACTGAGCATGTCGAAGCGAAAGATATGCCATCGCGTTGTCCAGCTCCGGGATAGGAAAGTGAAGTATACCTGCAACGGGTATCCGTTCCGCAGCCGTCACGCCGTGATATCCCTGACCGTACAGCACGATACTGTCTCCGACGCTCACACTAAGCTTTGTGGAAAGCCCCTCGCCGATCATGAATGCCCGGTCGTTCTCGCCGAGGAAACGACCCTTGACCAATCTCTTGGAGAGACCCGTCATGGCATCTTCGCGGGAAGGG
>JACPUH010000044.1 GCA_016192345.1 Ignavibacteriales bacterium
CGTGGCCCAGCGGGTGTGCGCCATTCCAAGGGTCGCATGGATGCCGTTGGCCCGCCACATCTCCTCAAGTTCGGAGACCTTCCCACTCCGTTTCCTGAGCATAAGTTTCGCGTCGTGCAGCACCGCAATGCCGGCGGAATCGTACCCCCGGTACTCCAGGCGCTTCAATCCCTCCAGAAGAATGGGGATTGCTTCACGGCGACCGATATATCCTACAATGCCACACATTGTTCGTCCTCGCGCATTTTCAGTGAATGGATACCGGGTTACTCCTTGGCAGCCGGAGATTCGCTGTCAATCACTTCCAGGGCCGGCGGAAGCCCCATCAAGATCCCCAAGTAGACCATGTTCCGGTAATAGGTTAATTGCATGTCGAAATAGGAAACGACAATCTGACCGATCACGGCGGCCACCGCCATGGCACACACGACTCTCAGATACGGATCACGAAGCCTTGTCGAGATGGAGGCAACACGAAACGCAAATGCATCGAAAAAAAACCAGAAGAGGAAAAACCCCACCACCCCGGTCTTCGCAATGATCCACAACACCTGATTATGAGGGATATAATCACGGAGAGGGAAGGAGATAGTCGCAAGTGGAATCGGCATCTCGTACTTGTTGCCAAAGCCGATTCCCACCACAGGCGACGTCTGCACGGTCTTTGCAAGGTTGATTTTCTCGAAGTCGCGGTAGAGATTCGAGTAGTAACGCTCCCCGGCTGTCTCCCGGTCGCTCGTGAGCCCCGATTTGACGAGCCGAACGGGGGATGCGAACCTGCTCTCGCTTTCCCAGAAGACCGCTGTATACAGGCCGAGCACACCCACCACCGGCAGGACCGTTTTGAAGAGCTTCAGCCGTTCCTGCTGTGAGAGCAAAACCACAAAGGCCGCAAACGAAGGGAGGATCGCTGCATAGGCTGCCCGGCGCTGAGCAACGAAAAATCCGATGAGCAACGGCAGAAGGAGCAACAGCAGGATACTCACCTGACTATGACGCACATGCATCACTGCGAATCCGAACAGAAGTATGACAAGGGTCAGCATGAATACAGGATCTTCATGGTTGGTAAGTGTCGGGAGATTGTTGAAGGTGAAGCCCATCGTCACATAGCGCACAATCCCCTGCAACGCCTTCAGCGATATCGCCGCGATGCAGACCCACACCAGGGCGACGAGCTGTTCTTTTGTTTGAATGACCTGGGGAACGAAGAAATACAGAACCCCAAGGTACATAAGAGCCCGCACCTCCCAGACTGCCACCAGGAGTTCACCCCCCTCACGCAACCCGTACAGCAGGAAACAGATCAGACCGAAAAAAAACGCCAGGGCAACTCCCCATCCATGAATCCCAATCAGTTGCCTCTCTTTCTGTATACCCAGAACGAAAAACCAAACAAAGATGAGCAGCAGGAGATGTAGTTCCAGCGGGTTAAAGACTGCGGCGCCGAAACTTGGCAGATAGGCAATTTCCTTCACGTTGCGGAAGTAACCGAACTGAAACGTGAGGGGTTCAAAGCCGGGAATGTGGTATTGATCAAGGGCAAGTACGGCACCGACAAAGAGCAGAAACCCCAGGTCGAGGCGATAGAGCGTCGTCAATAAAACGGTCAGTGCTCCCAAAAAGGCCGCGCCGGCAATCAAGTTTCCCCCGGTGAAGACGACGATCGCCGAAGCGAGGAGGGCGACAATCACGACCCCCACCACCAGCATCCTGCTTCCCCAATCCGATTCCGGATGGGAGAGCACCTCGTGTACATCAACCGTTGCCGAATTTCCCGACCTCCACCGCATCATTGCCTGGACTCCTCCTGGATCAGAACATCGGAAGATCTGTGTAGAGCATCTGTACTAAGACAACAATCGTTTGTGCCATCGCGACAAGCGCCACATACACGTAGGTTCCCGGCTTTGGACGTTGTACTTGTTTCCCAAGAGCCATGACAACGAGATAGAACCCTATGACGATGCTTAATGAAACCATCGGCGGGCTGCTCCTAGGCCTTATTGTCATTGACACGGTTAAAGACAAAGCCCAGGACCTGTCGCTCGCTCACCTGGCGGAACAATTTCTGAAGATCATCGCGTTTGGTGCTGCCGGCGTCGACGATAACGATCAACCCGTCCAGTTGATTGGCGAACAGAATCGGAAAATCCCTCGAATTGATCGATGGCATATCGACAATCACGAATTCGAACTGTTGTTCAAGGGAGTAAATGACGTCACCAAAGGCTGCCATGTATTCCAATCCGAGAAGGGACTGTGCGTTTATGGTTTCGCCCTGGCTGCGGCGCGCTCTTGTTGACCCAACGGGCAACACCTGGAGATGTTCGATGGATGTCTGGGCGAGGTTGATCGGCCCGTCCCGCAATGCTTCGATCAAACCCGGTCCAACAGGAGTCCCAAAAATCTCATGCAGCGCGGGGCGTTGCACGTTAAGATCGACCAGCACAGTTCTCTTTTTGTATCCGAGCGTGAGCGAGACTGCCAGATTGGACGCAACAAGGGTTTTCCCTTCCCCCGGGTTGGCGCTTGTAACCCCGATCGTCAGGCGGACGCCGTTTTTCTCCTTCGACAGAAGGGAGTAATTAAATGAGTTGTAGTACCGGAAGTTGACCACCTCGCCATCCACCCTGTGCCCATTGGCTGGGTGAGAAACGATCTCCTTCGGCACCCGCACAAGCTCATGCTGCTTCATCCCTGCACCGCGGGGTTCCCTGGTAACGACCTCACCTCCAAGAGTCGGCATCCCCTCTCCGTCCGGTACCGATCTCTGGTTTTCTGGTTGCCTCATTCCGTGTATTCCTTTTTTTTCTTGAAGACCCCTAGAAACTCGGACGAAAACCTATCACTTGCCACAAAGCCACTAAGGCACGAAGGAAATTTTTTTTTATTCCATCTTTGAAAACCTTTGTGCCTTCGTATCTTGGTGGCAGTACTTTTCGACCAGGTCTCTAGGCAACCTATCCCGCTCTTCCATCCGGGATATAGGCGATGATACGTTTCTTGTACGACGAAACGTCCCGCGGAGACCTGATGCGTGTATCGATAATTTCTGCCGTCACCACCGACAGCACTCCTAAAAATGCCCCCAGAACCAACCCCGCCGAGATAATCAGCAGGCGATTGGGCTTCGAGGGATCCGTGGGCACAATGGGCGGATCGATGATAATGAACTGCTCCCCGCCCCCCCGGCCAAGATCCCGCGCCGTGCGTGCCTGCTCGAGTTTGATTTTCATCTCATCATACAAACCCTGATAAATGCCGACGTTGGACTCACGCTCCTTGTCGACCTGCTGTGTCACCGACACCCGTTTCAGATCATCAATGAGGTTGGAACGACGCGACTCGAATTCCCATCGTTGTTTGCGCTGCTTGGCAATTTCCGTCTCGACCGATGATCGCATGATCGCAAGGAGGTCGATGATCTGTTTTTTCACTTTTCTCATTTCCGGGTATTGGACGGTGTAGCGGCGCGACAACTCGTCGTAGCGGCTCACCAGGGGACGCAAATCCCCGACGTGGGGAAGATCCTTCCGTTGAAGGTCGAACAGGGCTTGTTTTCCCTGCTCCGTTTCCAACAACCCGGGAAATGACTGAAGCGTCGTGAGCTCCCGTTGGTACATCTTGACACGCTCATCCAGTGCTCCGACGTAACCGTCGACCTCCTCGATATGACCGGAAATCGACCTGCTTTCCGTCGGCATATCACTAATTCGTGATCGAAGGAGGGCTACCATTTCACTCTGGCTCGCTTCAAATTTTTGGCGCAGCTCCTCCAATTTCTTCTCAAAGAACTGTACAGCGAGCTCATTGCGTTTATTCTCTACCTGGAGAACGGTCTTAATGAAGTGATCCGCCAACAACTGCACCGCGCTCCGGGCGCGGACCGGCTCGGTGTCGAGATAGGCAATCCGGAACGATGATGGCCCCGGCCGCGCGGTCTGAATGCTCTCCCGTATTTTCTTGATGAGCTCCTGCCTGTCCTCTTCCGTTTCTTCCTGTATATCCTGATCCAGCTTCAAGCTGTCAATTAAAATTTGAACGGTTGCCCTGCTGTAGATAATCTCGTTGAATGTCCGCAACCGGTCTTCCGATGCGGTTGTCACCGCCATCGTGAAACTCACCAGGGGGTTCAGGACCTCGTCCCGCTGCACCATGATGGTCGTGGACGATTCGTACTTGCGCGGCAGGATGAATGCGCCAAGCACGCACAGCGTGGTGACAAGAAAAACCGGGAAGACGAGGAGCCGGCGCCGGCGCCGAAAAACAGAAAGCACCTCCTGCGCGGTTAATTGAGTTGAACGCACAATACGATTCCTCTTTTCGTGGTTGCCTTGGGTGTTGATATCCGTAGAGATTGCAATTCATGTGCCAGCCATGCGAAGCCATGGAGATTGAGGATTCGCCGTAACTTCATTAAGAAGCAGGAGCGCCGAATCATCTCACCCGTCCGGGCACAGTCATTCCCGGGGTCCTTCCCGATGTATGTGTGTAAGAAGTACACAGTTGGCCCTGATGACTGGGAAAAATAGACCCGGTTTGCAAGGCTGTTGAATGACGGTTCCTGGTATGTCGTCCGGCTAGAAAAAAGCTCAAAACACTGCTCTTCCCTTTTCAATCAGCCCTTTCCATCCTTCTCATCGAGAATGGCACAACTTTTGTCAAATCCTCTTTATGCAGTTTCGAATCCCATCAATAAACCTGATCAGGAGTTACGATGTTTCCCCTTTCCACAGTGTTTTCAACGTTCATATCGTCGGACTCCGACAAGCAACGGCAAAAAGAGTCCGATGCCGCCCGGGCTGCGCAGGTCCTCCGCATGAGAATGGAGGAAAACACACGCGCACGACAGGAAGAGACAAAGAAGCGAAGTGAGCAGGAAGCAACTCGAACAAAGGTTCATGAATGCCTCAAGCGGGCGGATCAGCATATCAAGAAGAATGAGCTTGAGGCAGCGTATGGCGAAATTGCGCGTGCAAAGGAAATTGAACCTGCCAATCTTTATATCCGGGCTTTTGAAGAGCGTCTTCTCCAACTACAGGGAAGCAAACACCATCAACAACATAACGCCACGTTCGGAGATCTCCCCATGACAACCGAAGTTACGATTCCGAAACCCTCCTCTGCCGAAGCCAAACAGATTGCAGCGAAGGTTCTCTTTCAGCGCGTCGACCAGGCTCTCGCAGCACGGAACCTGGTCCAGGCGCAAGAAGAATTCAAGCGCGCCCGCGAGATGGATCCTTATAACCTCGTGATTCCAGGATACCAGCAGCGCCTCGACGCGTTGGAGCGCGAACTTGGAAGACTGGCGTTGCAGGAGGAACAACGGCAAAGAACGGAGGAGAAGGCCACCGCGCGGGTTCAGAAAACGACCCTCAATAAACGGCAGCAGGAGGAAGAGTTGACAGAGGCGGAGGAGACACCGCCGAACGGGTCGTTGATCGAGGCGATTCTCAAACTGGTCGGAAGTCTGGTCAGCGCCAAAGCGTGGGATCAGGCCCTCGAGGAGGTGCAGGGGGGATTGAAGGTGTTGCCTGAGAACAAGGATCTCCGGGCACTGGAGGAACGCCTGCTGTTTCTCAAGGAGGAGGACCGGCGCAGCCGGAAAATTGAAGAAACCAAACAACGCCTGACCGGAGCACCGGCTCAGGAGGTCCTGACCGAGGCCCGTGATCAATTGAACTCCATCGCAAAAGCGAAGACCTCGGGAATCACCAAGCTCATCAGGCATATCGAGGAGTTGGTCGGGATCAAGGCCTGGAATGAAGCCTTGCAGGAGGTGGAACGGGCAAAGCAAATTGACCCGCAAAACTCCAGTGTTAGCACATTCGAAGTACTGATCTCGCTGCTGAAAAAGGAGCAAGAGCAGCACCGCGTGGAATTCTTCGCGGACCATCCATCGCTGAAGAACGAGGAGACACCGGACCAGGGATCCAACAGCAGGGAGGAAACCACACGGATTCCCGCACCCCCGGAGGGGGGGGGAGCCACGGTCCTTGCCTATCACCAGAGTGTCGTGAACGAGTTCTGGCACCGGGCGTATGAACAGTGCCTCCGGCGGGCGTGGGGTGACGGCATCATGAGCGACGAAGAGCGGGATATGCTTTCGATCCTACGGAATTCCTTTGCGATCTCCGAAAACGCGCATGCGCGGATGGAACTGGAAGCACAGTGGGATGTCTATCTTGAAGCCATGATCGAGGCATGGCGCAACGGGGCCATTACGCCCGACGATTCCGAGCACCTCGACCTTTTGCGGGATCGACTCCGGATCTCTGCGGATGTTCATCTCAAGCTCGAGCGCAAGATCCGGCAAAACATTCTAAAGCGCGGGCGCAGCGCTCTCAGCGAAATCAAGCGTGAATACGACCTGCTCTTTCGCGAGCAGGTGCTCGGCACAGAATCGAGGCGGTAAGCCCGCCACGATAGGAGTAGAGGAACGGGAGAAAGGGGAACGCAAGGCAGATGTCCATGAAAATTGCTCCAGGGTTTATACTCAGCTTGATGCTTCTGGTCGGATGCGCTGGTGAAGCCCCGGTCACTCGCAGCACACTCCAATCCTATTCGCGTTCGGAGAAGGGCACGCTGTTCGTCCGCATGCAGTCCGAAAGTTATGCCGTACGGCAGGGGGACCAGGTCGATATCACGGTGTGGGGATATCCCGAATTTAATACTTCCACGCTCGTGAAAGAGGGAGGTATGATCAATATCCCTCTCGTGGGCGAGGTACGGGCGGAGGGCTCTTCGAAGGAACAGCTCACCGAGCGGCTTCAAGCCAGACTCTCGCAATATATTCAGGGGGAATTCAAGATCGGAGTCTCTATTTCGAGCCTCACCTCACAACGGGTGGCAGTGCTGGGGGCGGTGACGCGTCAGGAGAACTATCCCGTTGTGGGTGAGGTCTCGCTTATTGAAATCCTTTCGAGCGCCGGGGGAGCTACCCCGGAGTCCGACCTCCACCGCGTCAAAATCATCCGGTTTGCCAACATTGAGGAACCGATTGTCGTCGATGTCGCCGAACTCATGGACAACGGCACCACCACAACGCTCCCCATGGTCCGGCCGGGCGATACGGTGTTTGTACCGAAAAAGGAAAACGCGGTTCGCGAGTTTTCGGATTTCTTGCGCGATGTCGTCTTGCTGTTTGGTTTCTTCAGGGTTTTCTATTAGACGTGCTATGCAACAGACAATAAAATCTTGCTCCGTGATCAGGGTCCTTGTTCTCACACTTGGTGCGTTCATGGTACTCTGCGGAACATTGTGGGCCCAGTCCTACTCACGGGAAATTCGTCCGCTCGCCGGTGCAGGTCCACGCGCAGTTGCTATGGCCGATGCCCATGTTGCCGAGGCGGGCGATGTCAATAGTTTCTACTGGAACCCTGCTTCCTTATCGTTTCTCCGTAGAAATTCGATGATCGTCAACTATGCCGGTGCAGCGACCGGTGGGGGGAGTTCCTTCCTTCTCGCTGCGCCGTTTCCTGCCGGCCAGGATCAGGCCCTGGGCCTTGGATTTTCCTATGAGGAAGGACGGAGTGATAACGCAAGCGGGAATCCGACCTCCTTCGCGCAGTACGGTGTCGACCTGGCTTCGTCTGTGAACATCGCGTACTCTCTCAGCCTCGGGATGCGGGTAAGTGTCCTCTTTGCACACAATGACCAGTTTCAATCCGTCCTGGGGTCCACATCGTTCGGCTTGCTGTATTCTCCTGTACCCGCGATCAGTTACGCCCTGGTGTATAATGGTCTTTCGCTCGGAACAAGTTACTCTGCGGACAGCAGCCAAGGTCTCTTTGCCGCCGAGCAAGTACCCCGCAATTTTGAAATCGGGCTTGCCTTTCATTACCCCTCTTCCCGCGAACACCGGGTTGTGACCGTCACCCTGGCAAACCAGAAGTTCGTCGGGCTGGATGGCCTTGCGTATAAGGGGGGCGTGGAGGTTTCACCTTGGCGCGTCCTGAATCTCCAGGCAGGTTATATGTCGGGTCCTCACGGGAGTGAGGGACGGTGCGGGATAGGAATTCAATCACCATGGATAGTGCTTCAGTATGCAATCGCCCCGCACAAGGACCGGGGCCCGATACATCATGCCGGCGTTTCTTTCGTTCTGTAAATGGAGGAGAGGCGCCGGAACGGGCAGGCGCCATGGACGTCACACGACCAGATCCGGAAGTACTCCCGTTGCGTCGGCAATCATCACAGCGTTCTGGTACAAGGGATGTACCCATGAAGACTCCGCTACAAATGCTTTCAGAGACATCGCAAAGTCCGGCCATGCAGACGGTTTTAAAGTCCATCACCGGAATTGCCACAAGCGACCTGGGAATCCTCCTCGTCGGTGAGCCGGGTACCGGCAAGGAGTGGATTGCCCGCAAGATTCATCAAATGGGATCACGTTCCACCGGTAGATTTATCAGTGTTGACTGCACGAGCCTTCCACCGGGACTGGTCGAACAGGAGATCTTCGGCCTGGAGCAGTTCACACCCAACGGAGTCACCGTCGATGAGGGGGTCCTTGAGGATGCAGAAGGGGGAACGGTGTTTTTGTCCGGCTTTTCGTCACTACCCTTGGAGGTTCAAATGAAGGTCGCCCGGGCGGGCGCCCATCAGAAATTCCATCGCGTCGGCGGGAGAAAAGAGCTTTGGTACAATGGGCGGACTATTGTCGCGGTCAACCAGGCTCCCAGTGAAAACCTCCCTACCGGACTGTTGCAAAAGGACATTTTGAACCGGCTCAGCCCTATCGTGATCGAATTACCCCCTTTGCGGAAGCGTCGGGAAGACCTCCTCGCTCTTCTGAACCTGTTCATCTCCCAGACGAATGAACGGTACGGAGCAACGGTGCGGGGGATCACGCCGGAAGCCCTGAAAATTTGCCTGACCTACACCTGGCCCGGCAACATTCGAGAGTTAAGGAATATGGCTGAATATGCGGTCATCATGGCGCGCAATCAATTGATCCTCCCCGCACACCTGCCTCTCCAGATGCAGAGCACTCATCTCCGCAATCGCCTGAGAGGATCTTTCCGGAAGGGGAAAAGTGTCGCGGCCGTCGAGAAATATCTTATTCTCGAGGCCCTTCGGAGCAGTTCCACAAAAAAAGAGGCGGCGGAACAACTGGGGATCAGCGTGAGAACACTCACGAACAGACTTGAACAGTATGATCTGGATGAGGAGTTGGGCAATCATCACCGCGTGGACGAGGATGATCGGACGAGATCCAAACGCTGACCCACCAGCACCATGAGCATCGCCCAGTCCGTCTCCTCAACGCTGGGTTGACGTTACTGAAATGAAGAACAGGGGGAGCAGAGAAAAGACATGATTTCCAGATTTGTCATAATGGTGGGGATACCTCTCCTTATTTCGTTGGTCCTGACTCCATGGATCATGCGCCTTGCAGCGCTTGTCGGAGCCATCGACCACCCAAATGCCAGAAAAATTCACAGCCGCCCCATACCCCGCCTGGGGGGCGTGAGCATTTACTTCAGTGTTTTTCTATCAACACTTCTTTTGGTCTGGATTGATCCGGTCCATAGTTCCCTGTCGTGGATGTCCTCTCACCAAGGCCTCATGCTCATCGGATCCCTGCTTCTCGTCCTGCTGTTGGGAATTTGGGACGATTTGCAGGCGCTCAACCCGGGCCAGAAATTCCTGGTCCAAGTCATCGCCGCCACGATCGCCTATATGGCGGGGTTCCGGATATCCTCGATCACGAACCCCCTGGCGGGGGAGGGATTGCTCAACCTCGGCATACTGGATTACCCTGTCACAGTGCTTTGGATCGTCGGCGTATCGAATGCCTTCAATCTTATCGATGGGTTGGACGGACTCGCCTCCGGCGTGGCGATCATTGCTTCCCTGACTGTTGCTTCCGTCGCTTTTCTCAACGGTGAGACGGCGATCGCATTCCCGGTCTTTCTCCTCGCCGGCGCGTTGCTCGGCTTTCTCTGGTATAACTTCAACCCCGCCAGGATATTTCTTGGCGACTCCGGCAGTCTCTTCATCGGATTCATCCTCGCGACCGTATCCATCCAGGCTTCGACGAAAGGCTCGACAACATTTGCCATCCTGATGCCCGTCCTGGCCCTGGGGTTCCCTATCATGGACACGCTGCTTTCGATGGTCCGGCGCTTTCTCGGTTCGCTTCTTCCGGAGAATCCGAAGTCCGGCTCTTTGCTTCACAAGATGCACCTGATGTTCCTACCGGATCGAAAGCACATCCACCACCAATTGATCGCCCGGGGCCTCTCACACCGCAAGACGGTTCTCGTGTTGTATAGTGTCTCGTGCATGTTCGGGCTCGGCGCGTTTGCCATCACCACCCTGAACAATCTGCAAGCCTCGATCATTCTCGTGGCGGTCGCCTTCGCGACGGTTGCGGGAATACGTCAACTCCGGTACCGGGAAATGGCCATCCTGCGCAACGGGCTTCTCCTTCCCCTCTATGATGGACCGGTGATGAACCGAGCCCTGGTGCAGGCATTTCTCGATCTGGCCTTCATCTCCTCCGCGTTCCTCCTGGCGTATCACCTTGCCTTCCGCGGGGACAACGTTCAGTCTTTGCGCGAACTCGCCCCCATTCTGATTCTTGCCTGCGGCATTCAGATCGCCGCATTCTTTTTCAGCGGGCTCTATCGTGGAACATTCAGGTATCTCGGGGTGGGGGACCTTCTGAAAATCGTACAAGCAGTCACGGTCGCCGTCGCGGTAACCGGTGTCGTCCTTTCCCTTCTGCCACCCCCCTGGTACCTTGCGGATCTCGCGGTCCTTGTCACCAATTTCTATCTTCTCCTGACGTTCATCGCAGGATCACGATGCTCGTTTCATATCCTCAATTTTATCTTCCGCCGCGAGCCCAAGGGGGACGTCGGCGTGCTTATTTACGGCGCCAATGCACAGGGGGTCCTGGCCCTCCAACATCTTCTCCATGACAATTATGAACGGCTCACCCCTCTGGGTTTCCTGGACGATGCCCCTCAGTTGGAAGGAAAACATATCAACGGGTACCCGGTCTTTGGCGGACACTGGAGAATTCCTTCGCTGACACGGAAGATTAAAATCAGCCAGATCGTCATTCCCTCCGGGACCATCCGTCCCGAAGTGTTGACCCGGCTGCAACACTATGGAGAACAATTCGGATTTATTATCCGAACATCGCGCGTCTTGATGGAGGAGATCGCGCCTTCCAGATTTATTGCTCCCCGCCAACAGACAACTGCTGCAGGACTCGAACACAATGAACCATCGATCACACTTACTGCGCAATAGCAGGATACGCGGCACGAAGGGATTCGCTCATCCCAGGCAAGGACCATCCTCTCAGGCCATCCCGGGCGGAAAGTCCGGAAAAGCGTCCACCGTGCTTACTTTTTTCAGGCGCTGGGTGACCGTCTTGTGCCTGATCCTCTTCACCGTCGCGGGAACGCCTGCGCCCCTAGTGGCCCAGATCGGTACCCCGACACTCGATTCACCTGCCAACGGCTCACAGGATCAGCCAACGACACTTATGCTGCGGTGGAACGAAGTTTTTGGCGCCACGCGCTATCAACTGCAGCTTGCCGACGAGCCGACGTTTGGAACTCCCGTGGTTGATGAATCATCGATTACCTCCACGGAATTCCAGGCGGGACCCCTGACACAGGGAACAACCTACCATTGGAGGGTTCGTGCGTTCGGCTTGTTGGGCACGGGGAACTGGTCCGATGTGTGGACCTTCACGACCACTCCACCGCTCCCTGCAGCACCCGTTCTCCTCTCCCCTCCGGACGGCGCCACGGGACAACCGACATCCTTATCGCTCCAATGGAGTGCCACCGAGCACGCGTCAGTCTACCGGATCCAGGTCTCGCGGGACATAGACTTTACCAATCTCGTTCTCGACGATCCGTCCGTGAGTACAACATCCAGAACTGTGGGGGGGCTTTCGAATGGAATAACATATTACTGGCGTGTGAGCGGATCAAACGGGGTCACAGCAGGAACCGGTCCATGGTCCAACACTTGGACGTTCACAACGGCGTCCGTCACGCCCACAACTGCCCCGGTCCTCGTGTCACCGCCGAATAACTCGACAAACCAGCCGTTGCCTGTCACATTCACCTGGACTGATGTCGGCGGTGCAACCTCTTATAACCTGGAAGTATCCATTAATTCCTCGTTCACGACGACGGCATTCAGCGACACAACGATTGTCGGAACCTCGCACGAAGTCGGGTCCCTCCAGAATAACGCAACCTATTTCTGGCGTGTGCGGGCAAAGAATGGATCGGGATGGGGAAATTATTCTCCCATCTGGAACCTGACAACGCGCGCGGCCAACGCCCCGGGCGCAACGACGGACCCGGCGACGCAAATCACGGCCACCTCCGCCCAACTCAACGCCACGATCAATCCAAACGGTTTGAGCACAACGGTCAAGTTCAATTACGACACGGACACCAGCCTCCAAAATGCCGTGACGGCAGAGGAAAGTCCTGTGAATGGGACGGAACCAGTCCAAGCAACAAATCGTCTCCAGGGCCTCCAGCCAAATACGACCTACTATTTTTCGGTCTTTGCCACGAGCAGCGCCGGATCCTCCGTCGGAGCAACCCGGACCTTCAAGACAGCAGGAGCGCTCGCTTCGCCGGTCCCGGTCTCCCCTCCGGACGGATCCATCAACCAACCAACGACCGTGACCTTCCGGTGGACAAAACCGTTGAGTGCCATCACATACCACCTCCAAGTATCGGCTGGTTCTTCGTTTACGACATTGATGTTCAACGATTCCACCCTTGCCGACACAACACAACAGGTCGGAAGTCTGGCCCGGAGTTCGACGTATTTTTGGCGCGTTCGTGCGAGAAATTCCATGGGATACAGCGGGTGGTCATCCATAGGGAGTTTTTCAACGATACCCCCGGCCCCCGAACCACCCCTGCTCGCGTCACCATCGAACGGAGTTTCCGAGCAACCAACAACCGTCTCGCTGACCTGGAATCCCTCTGCATCGGCCACATCCTACCGGTTGCAGGTTTCCACAAGCTCTTCATTCACCACGACGATCTTCGACCAGGAGGGGATAACCTCGACTTCACAGACTGTCGGTGGACTGGCGAACAACACGACACATTTTTGGAGGGTGAGAGCGTTGAACGCAGGGGGGGCCAGCGACTGGTCGACGGTGTGGCGATTCACAACCAATGTATCGGCGCCAGCAACACCGACTCTCGTGAGTCCGTCCAACGGGAGTGTCAATCAACCGACGACGCCCACCCTCACCTGGAATCCAGTGTCGTCCGCTGACACGTACAGACTCCAGGTGTCGACAAGTTCCTCGTTTGCCACGATGCTGATTGAGGACTCAACGATCACATCGACCTCGCGGGAGGTGGGACCCTTATCTCAAGGAACGACATACTCCTGGAGGGTCAGTGCCCGAAACAGCGCCGGATCAAGCACATTTTCGAGTACGCGAACCTTTACCACGGTTCCTCCCCCGCCGGATCAACCCATACTCGCGTCACCGGCTGATGGGGCGACCTACCAGCCTACAACCTTAACATTAAGTTGGAATGCGGTATCGGGGGCACAAACATACAGGCTTCAGGTCTCCACGAGCGCATCATTTGCCTCAACCATCGTTGACGACTCGACTCTCAGCGGAACGTCGATGCAGGTTGGTGCGCTTGCCACCAATACGCAATACTACTGGAGGGTCAGGGCAAAGAATGCGGGGGGCACCGGTCCGTCCTCTAATACCTGGAGCTTCATAACGACAGAAGCAGCGCCTTCGCCACCGGCCGCACCGGTGCTATCATCACCTTCCAACGGAGCCACCGGCGTTCCTCAAAGCCCGACACTCTCCTGGTCCGCATCCGCGGGAGCTACTTCCTATCAACTTCAGGTTTCCGGCACATCGGATTTTGGATCTTTGGTCACCGACAGGTCGGGTTTGAGTTCTACCTCCTCCATGGTTGAAGGGCTTGCAGAAAATACAACCTACCATTGGAGAGTACGCGCATACAACGCAGGGGGGGCCGGGGATTGGTCAACGGCGTGGAGCTTCACAACTGATCTCTCGGCCCCCTCTGCACCAATGTTGACTGCTCCAACCCATGGATCGGTCGATGTACCGACCGATCCGGTATTGAGTTGGAGCACTTCAGCGGAAGCCTGGACCTACAGGTTGCAGGTGTCGACGACCACTTCGTTCGTATCGACTGTTTTTGATGACCCGACATTGTCGACGTCATCCAAACAAATCGGCCCGCTCGCAAACAACACAACCTATTATTGGCGGGTCAACGCCACGAATTCAGGCGGAACCGGTCCATGGTCCAACATATCGAGGTTCACGACAACTCCACCGCCGCCACCGCCGCCATCCCAGGCCTCTCCCGAAAACGGCTCGCCCAGACAACCAACGGTTGTCACCCTCGAATGGAGCCCGATTGCCGGAGCAAAATCCTATGACCTAGTGGTGTCGAAGACCACTACCTATAACACGATGGAGGTGAGCGACACATCGCTTATGGAACCCAGCCGCCAGGTCGGACCGCTTGCAAACAATACGACATATTACTGGCGTGTACGAGCCAAGAACGGCGGCGGGTCAAGTTCATGGTCGCCATCCTGGAATTTTACCACGGAACCGCAGTCGCAGAGCGGACCAACCCTGACCAGTCCGGAAAACGGGGCAATCAGCCAACCCACCTCAGTTTTGTTACGATGGAATGGGGAGTCGGGGGCCAATTCGTACCATGTTCAAGTCTCCACCACCTCCTCCTTTACAAGCACGATTTTCAACGATGGTGCCGTGACTGGAACATCCCAGCAAATCGGTCCCTTGACAAATGGTGTCACGTACTATTGGCGTGTGAGATCCAATTTCCTTCTCGTCACCGGTGACTGGTCAAATGTATGGAGCTTTACGACCGTCCCACTTTCGCCCTCGACCCCAACTCTTCTTTCCCCTCCCAACGCATCATCAGGGGAACCAACGACACTGACGCTGGAATGGAGTCCCGTGGGAGGGGCTTCATCCTACCATCTTCAGGTTTCAATATCCAATACGTTCGGGACGACGCTCGTGAATGATTCCTCGTTAACGGGTTCCTCCAGGCGGGTCGGACCGTTGGCAGGCAACACTTTGTATTATTGGCGGGTCCGATCAAAAAATCCGGGAGGAGCGAGTTCCTGGTCGCCGACATGGAATTTCAGAACCATGAGCGCGGCGCCCGCTGCTCCGGTCCTGACATCTCCTCTTAATAACGCTACGGATCGCCCGACGACATTGACGGTACAATGGAGCAGTATATCGGAGGCGGTCGCGTATCATCTCCAACTCGACACAAGCGCCACCCTCGGGGCTCCCCCAATCGATGATACAACATTGACAACCGGGTCGAATCAAATCGGACCGCTCACCCCATCCACACGATATTACTGGCGAGTCCGCGCCAAGACGGGGGCCGGATGGGGGCCGTTCTCCTCCATCTGGAACTTCTCTACAACCTCCGGCGCAACACAAACCGTCACACTCTCGACGACGGTGGAATTCCCGGCGCATGCCGCAGCCACGGAGTTTCAGGCTCATGAGTATCGCATTGTTGGAATTCCAGGGGCAAGCAATCAGGATGTACGGACACTTTTGCCGGGCGACCCGGAGAAAGACTGGATGGTTTTTTGGGACAATGGCCGCGCGACCGATTATCTCGTGCGCTACGACGGCTCCGTGAACTTCCGTCACTCCACCGGACGCGCGTTCTGGGTGATCAAGAAGGGACCCTGGACTATTAACACAACGGTTCCGGTCGCTCCTGTCAATGCATCGGGAGAAACAGAAATAGCCCTTCACCCGGGATGGAACCTGATCACCAATCCATTGCCGACCGCGGTCTCATGGTCCACTGTTATGAATCTCAACGGCGTCGCTGAACCAATCCACACGTTTGACGGAAGCTTCGCCCCGTCGTCACAATTGGAACCGTACAAAGGCTACTACTTCTTCAACGAAACCGGTCTCCTCTCCCTGCGTGTGCCGGGAGCCGGTAGTGTCTCCGGCCGGAAAGACGTCACGGCGGGCACTACGAGAGAAGAATCTTCCGGATGGAACGTTTCCGTTATGGTGTCTACACCATCTGTCACCGACCACTCGCTCTGGTTCGGCGTAGCCGCCGATGCACTTCCCGGCAAGGACCATCATGACCATTACAAACCCCGAGGCGTCGGGTCTTCGCCCGGCACGTATTTCGACCGTCCGGAATGGAACCCCGACTATCACACATTCGGAGCAGACATTCGACCCATGGTTGCAGAGTGCGAACGCTGGCCGTTCCAAGTGACCGCTCCGTCCTTTGAAATGATCGAGATGAAGTTCGACGGGATCGACCGTATCCCGGCGGAATTTGATGTCTACCTTATCGACATGATCCGGGGTGTTGCAGTCGATCTGAGAAAGAACTGGTCCTACAAGTTCCAATCTGTCCAGTCCCCCGAGTCTTTCACGATCCTGGTGGGAACGCCACAGAGCGTGGAGAAGCAACGGCAATCTGTACTCTCTCCGCATACGTTTTCGTTGGGAAATAATTACCCCAACCCGTTCAACCCTGAAACCGTGATCCCTGTCGAACTTCCCTATTCCTCTGAAGTCACACTCGCAGTCTATTCCATCATGGGACGGGAGGTTGCAGTTCTTCACCGGGGAAGGTTGGAGCCAGGACGGCATTGGTTCCGGTGGAATGGAAGAGACGGGGAAGGCGCGACGGTTTCGAGCGGGGTGTATTTTTACCGGTTCACAACCCCGGGAGGCGCGACCGCGGTGCGACGCATGATGCTTCTCAAATAACTTGGGGAAACGAAGACATCGGTTCCGTCGCAATCGATAACAAATAAAAAGGATCAAGTCATGAAAAGAATATTGAGAAGATCGAACCTTATGATGGTCGTTCTGCTCCTTGCCCTTCCCTACGGCGCGATGGCGCAAAGCGACATCGGACTGGGAATTTACTTAGGCAATCCGACAGGGATGACGCTGAAATTCGGCTCGCCTCCCTCAACCTCGGTGGATCTTCTGGCCGCCTGGCGACTGGACGATACGTTTTTTGCCCAGGGTCAGTACAACTTCACGATTACGACTCTGACTCAAACCAAGGAAGGCACAGTGTATCTGTACGGCGGCCCGGGAATATTTCTCCGCTCCTCGTCCCGTCAGAGCGATATGATGGGATTCAGCGGCAATTTCGGCATCGACTGGATCGTGACCCGGCACCTTGAATTGTTTACGGAGATCTCTCCGAAAATCGGTTTGATCCGGTCAACAGAGCTTGAGATCACCGGAGGTATTGGGTTTCGGTATCTCTTTTAGGAAGGAGACAATTCTCATGAATAGGTTCCATGTCGTTGCAAGACGGGCCGTTTGCTTGACCTTGTTCCTGTTCCCGGGCACACTGTCGATGGCCTCGGACTCGCTTCTGGTAACCAATGTGCGGTTCCGCGCCTCCGGGGAACACGTCACCATCGCCTACGACCTGATGGCACACGAGGAGACGCGAAGCTCATCCGGAACAGGCCTCTTTGGTGGAACACCCTCCAGCGCGTACAAGATCACGCTTGTGCTCCTGCGAGATCAGGACTCCCTGTTTCGGTACTACCCCAGGGCGGTCACGGGAGACGTGGGTGATGGAATTGCCGCGGGGCGCGACAGGGAGATCCGTTGGCTTGTCAGCAGGGAGTTCCCTCGCGGTCTTGAGGGAGACGATTTTTATTTCATGGTCCTGGCGGAACCGATGATGGGGTCCTCCACCAATGCGCGATGGTTGTGGATCGGAATCGGCACGGCGGTCCTCGGTGGAACCGTGGCCGCCATCCTGCTCAGCGGGGGGGGCAACCCTCCTGCCAACCAGCCAACGTTCCCGGAGCCCCCGGGGCGGCCCTGATGTCACTTATGGTGGTGGAAGATACACAACCAATGTGGGGGAAGAGCTATGGGCAAGATTATTCCCGCGAAGGTCCCCGTGGAGGAGAAACCATTTGGAAACAGTTCTACAGGTTTTGGTGGAAAAATACAAGCAGATACTCGGAGAGTATCTTGTCGGTGAAACAGAGAGCGGGTTAATGAACGCGTACGAGTTCGGAAGAAATGCTCTGGCCGAAGGGTTGGGTGTGCTCGAGATGGCCACGGTTCACCAGAGCGCCCTGCAGGATGTTGTCGTAGCATCAAGGGATAGCAGTGAGCTCCGGCACATCCACCAGGTTGCCAATTCTTTTTTCAAAGAGAGCCTGTCCCCCTTTGAAATGACCCATCGGGGTTTTCGGGAAGCGAACGAACGCCTGCACAAACTTGTCCAGACTCTCAATCGGCGAACGGCGGAACTCGCAGCGGCGGTTCAGGAGAAAGAATCCGCCCAGGAACTCCTCAAAGCTGAGGAAAAATACCGGTTCCTGGTCGAAGCGACGCAGGCGGTTCTCTTCAGTACGGACCGGCGGGGGAAAATTTCCTACGTCAACGGTGAAGGGGCGAAAACGCTCGGTTATACACCGGATGAACTTGTCGGAAAATTCTACCTCAGGTTCGTGCATCCCGACGACCGGAAGGAAGTGCACGCTTTTTTCCGCAACCAACTCGTGGGAAGGACAACACGAATGTCGCTTGAATTTCGCTATTGGGGCAAACGGGGGAAACGGGGATGGCTGAGCTTCTTTGTCAGTCCCACACTCGACGGGCGGGAGGTTACGGGGATGACGGGCGTCGCGCTCGAGACCACCGAGCGGAAACTTGCCGAGGAGACAGTCCTCGCCAACGAGCGCAGGTTCCGGGCGCTGATCGAGAACAGTTACGATGGCATCCTACTGATGGATCCCTCGGCAACGATCCTCTTTGCGAGTGAGTCGACAACACGCCAGACGGGATACGCCCGGGAGGAACTCGTGGGGCGGAACGCCTGTGAATTGATACATCCCGAAGACCGGAAGCTTGTGCGCACGCGCATCGGGGAACTGCTGCGGGATCCTTCCAAGCCGGTCATCGCCGAATATCGATCCTTGCGCAGGGATGGGGAGTGGCAGTGGATGGAAGGAAGCGGGACGAATCTCCTCGCGGATGGCAGCGTCGAAGCCATCGTGGTGAATCACCGCGATATCACTGACCAGAAACACGCCAGGGAGGAAATCCACGCCTTGACGGAAAAATTGGAGCAGCGCGTGGTTGAACGAACGGCGCAGCTCGCGGCGGCGAACAAGGAACTGGAAGCCTTCAGTTACTCAGTCTCACACGATCTCCGCGCCCCCCTGCGGGCAATCGACGGATTCTCCCGCGTTCTCTCGACGCAATACGCACCCCTCTTCGATGATGAGGGGAGACGCTACCTCGATGTCATTCAAAGGAGCACGCGGCGGATGGGGCAGTTGATCGACGACCTCCTGGCCTTCTCGCGCCTCGGCAGGGTGGACGTCGAAAAGACCACCATCAACATGAACGAGCTGGTCCGCTCCGTGGTGGACGAGCTTCAGAAATTGGGATCCTCTCC
>JACPUH010000042.1 GCA_016192345.1 Ignavibacteriales bacterium
AGATCTTGATATCGTGTTCATCGGTGACAAAACCGTTCTGCACCCAGAAACTATCAACCACCGTGAAGGTTGAATCCATCGCGAAGAACTTCCTCGAGGCGTAGTCAAAGTAGGTCAGCAAGCCGTTCTCATGCACCTTGAAATCCGTGCACGTCGACGGAGTTTTTTTAAAGTACACGGGCTTGCCATGGTTGTCATAGATGACAAGATAGGAGTTTCCTGTGCCCCAATAGGGGACGGCCGCAAAAATATACCCCTCGGCGGTGCTCTTCAGGGTGGTGATTGTCGGTAAAGGGAGATCGGCCGGAATGCCGTCCGGGGTACTACGGTGCACCCGGTCTTGACCGGAGAGGATATTCGAAAAAACAATAAGGATATGGATGAATGACAGTCTCACGTCGTTCTCGTCTGAACAGGATCAGACTCTGTCTCGCCGTGGTTTGGGCAGCTCGGCCGAAACCTGAGTCTTCCAACGCGATGGCGCTTCTGGTATTGGAGCAATCCTGCAAAGCAAAGGGACTGCGAGCCATCGTTTCGATAATTTCAAGGAAGCAAGAGAGCGGAGAAATCGGGATCAATGCGTACTAACTTGACCCATCACACCAGGCGATCCATTGCATTCCGTCACAAGGAGACAATCTGTTGTTGGCCCGTGGAAAATGAAATACCATTGATGATTCTCTTAATCGAATAAATATAGCCGCGGGTCGGAGGATTGGATACACCATGGAACTTTCCGGGATGGGGAGGCTGAGGTTGAAAGGTCTCCCGCAGGGCACAATTGAAGGGAGACATCCTTATCTACCACGGCGTACATGTCATCACATCGGATAACGCCCATTTTGAGACGTTATTGTTCTGGGAGTGAGTCAACGATAGGCCATTGGGCCGACACGGCGCGTGTTTGAAAACCAAGAACCGAATCTGACACCGGTGATGAGCAATGTAGTTGTTGTCCGGGTCAGAGAATACATGAGGCAACGAAACCGCTTCACAAACTGTGCCGTACGACTGATGGAGACGCAAACAATCTGTAAAGAAAAAACCCCAAGCCAATGAGTAACTGACTACCATATTTGAGAATCAGAATCATCATCGTTCTTGATTATAATAAGCCGAGGTTATACAACTGGTGGGCGTGTCACGTCTCGGCGGGGACATCGTTCTTGGAATTGAAAAAACCAGTCGCGGAGGGGCAAATCGTGGTTTCTTACTTTGGGGAAACTACCGGAGGATGGTCTGCACTAGGTCATCCCCCACACGACGAGTGCTCCCGTCAGGGCGCAGAACCAGTTGACCAGATCGTTGTTGATCCATCGAAACCCTTTCTCGCGATCAGCCTGCCGATCACAGTGCATCATTCGCTCGGTCAGTGAGCCGCACACGGAACACCGGTATTGAGCTTGGAGCGTGGCTCCCAGAAAGCTATCGACCAGGCTCGCCACCATCCCTGCCACGACGACGGAAAAGGCAGTCCTCACATCGCCGAACCAGTAGTATCCGCTGAGAGCAATCACAAGTGCGCCGGCACCTCCGGCAAGAACCCCTTCATTCGAAATCCCACCGCTGGTTCCAGGGGGCACGGGTTTGAGGGTAACCACCGACGTTGTCCCTCCTCCCGCCAGCACACCGATCTCCGTCCCCCATGTATCCGCCGTGACGGCTGCAAGGGCTCCCAGATAATAGGGATAGAACTCGTACTCCGGAAAGAAGAAAGAGAGGGCTGCGATGAAACCGGCGATCCCTCCGTTCGCCATCACCTGACCCGCATCCCTCGCCCCCGTCTTTTCAAACATCAGTTCGAACCGGGCTTTACGGCTCCTGCCAAGTTTCGACAGAAGGCTCGAGAGGAGGAAAAATGTCAGAATGGGGATGGTCCATTGCCAGCCACCGACACCATAAATAACGACGGCGAGGACAAGCGTGGTCAGGGAGCCGCGGAGGGTGAGAAAACGGGCGAGGAAGGAGGCAAGAGCGATCAGGGAACCGAATAACGCGGCCAGGACAAATTGGTCAGCCATGGCAAGAGCCCTTCTTGTGCCTTTTTGTGGTGACCCCCTCTTTCTTTGAGGCCGCTTCTAAGCAGACGCGCGGAGATGCTCAAAGGAACCGTTGATCAGGGCGACGACAAGCAGATCCATCAGGAGATGGGGATCGCGGGACGTGGACTTCAGCATCGTATCGGCCTCGAGGAGGGCCTTCAGCGCGTTCTCGATCTGTTCAACGGTGAAGTTGGATTGAAACTGGAGCTGTTGTCTTAAGAAGTAGGGTGGGATCCCGATCTCGGAGGCGATCTCTCCCTCCGGTTTCCTCCGCAACTTCGGATCGGAAAGCTTCCAGAGCTGCGTAAAGAACCGGGCCAGCATGACGATGATCATCTGCGGGGGCTGCCCCGCTTCGACCATGCGTTCCACGATGCGGACCGCCTCCCTAGTGTCCTTCTTTCCGATGGCGTTCTGAAGTTCGAACACGGTGAAACCCTTGGAAGCCCCCACAACGGCCGCCACATCTTCATGGGTCACCATCTTCTTCTCTCCCACAAAAACAAAGAGCTTGTCGATCTCATTCTGAAGGGCCCGGAGCGAGTTGCCGACGTAGGCTTGCAAGAGCCTGCATGCTTCGGCATTGGCCTCCTTCCCTTGATCCTTGATCCGTTGTGCGATCCATGGCGGGATCTGGTTATCGTAGAACGGCTTGCACTCTACCACCTCGGCCTTCTTTTTGAGGTCGGTGAACGGTTTGCGGCGGAGATCCGGTTCGAGCGAGACAAGGAGAAGGATGGTGGAGTCGAGCGGCTTGTCGATATACGCCGAAAAGATCTCCCGCGAGGATTCCGTGCTCACAAGTTTTTCAAACTCTTTGACAAGCACCACACGTTTCTCTCCCAGCATCGGGAACGAGGAAGCATGAGCCACGACGTCTTTCGGATCCGCCTTGCTCCCATAGACCACATCGAGGTTGAACCCCCTGTTGGCAGGGTCAACGACACGTTCGATGATCGCATCGACACACTCCTCGATGAGAAAATCTTCGGCACCATGAAAAAAAATGATCGGTGCAAAGTTCCCGGAGCGGAGCATCGGCTGGAATTCGGTGTAGGTCATAGGTTCTCGAGCTATCAGACATCCGGACACAAACCCAATGGATTCGAGTGCCCCCTCCGTCAAACCCTCAGGACTGTTTCGATTTTTCCTTTTCCTTTGTCAGAGCTTTCATCACGACAAACACACAACCTCCCCAGACAATCCCCACCGTCAGGACCATCACCATAATCGTCAACGGTTCCATGGCTACGCTCCCGTTCCGGTCCGCAATGTTCGCCGGACCATGAGTTTGTTCAGGAGGATGAACACCGTCATAATCACCCCCCACTGCATCAGACACGTTCCGACACTGTACGTGTTCAGCGGATTCCACCACCCTTCCGTATCGAACGAGGAGATGGAGAGGTAGAACCACCAGCCTATCAACACAACGACCTGCAGGGGAATGATCCATGTGATCACGACATTGTACCATCTGCCGATCTGAACATCGCTCCCTTCCCCGTTCACGGCCTTCTGCCGGAAGGAATCCGCTCCATGTTTAATAATGGCAAACGAGATAAACCCGCCGCTAATCATGAGCGCGATCCCCCAGACGAAATCCTGGTTTTCAAAAAAGGTCATACTGATCGCCGAGGGGATGCCGAGGAGGAACCCGAGCACGGCAACGAACACCAGCGCCCGCTTCCGTTCGAGGCCCATATCGACAAACGTTTTGACCGCAAGCTCGATCATCGAGATCAG
Source organism: Ignavibacteriales bacterium (assembly GCA_016192345.1). GTDB lineage: Bacteria > Bacteroidota > Ignavibacteria > UBA10030 > UBA10030 > UBA6688. Next base: position 3,789 of record JACPUH010000042.1, read on the forward strand.
CGATGTGATCGCGGCAAACGTGAGTCCCAGGAAGAAAATCGTCGAGAAGAATCCCTGCACCAGGACGCCGCCGGGAAGTTTTTCAAACAATTGCGGCAGAAAAATAAAGGCGAGTCCCGTGTTGGTGCTCCCCTGTCCCGAGATCAGTTCCTTGATGCCTTCACCGGGTGAGAGGGCAAAGACCGTGGAGAAGATGGTGATGCCCGCGAGCAGGGAGACGGAATTGTTACCAAACGCTGTGATGGAAGCGTTCAGCGCGATGTCCTCCTTCTGGCGCGCGTAACATGCGTATGTCAGGATGAGTCCCCAACCGGCCCCCGTATCCCAGGCGTTTTGCGTCAAGGCGGCCAGCCAGACCCTGTAATCCAGAAGTGTGTCAAGATTCGGCGTGAAGAGGTACGCGATCCCATCCCAGGCCCCGGGGAGCGTCACGGCGCGAATGGCCAGGATCAACAAGATGACAAGAAGGGAGGGGATCAGAATGCGGTTCGTCCGCTCAATGCCGCCGACAACCCCACGATAGATGACGAACGCCCCGATCGCCATCGCGAGGAAGTGGAAGAAAATCGGTTCATAGCCTCCGGTAAAAGAGGTCCACAATCCCATGTGGTCCTGGGTGGTGACCAGGGTTCCGCTCACGGACTGGGTGAGGTATTTGATGCACCACCCGGCCACCACCGAATAGTAAAACATGATCGCGGTGGCGACGAACCCGACGAAGGCCCCCATCCACGCGAATTTCTCGCCGGCGATTTTCGCGATAGCCCCGATGTTGCCGTACCGGGTGTACTTTCCGATCGCGAATTCCGCAATGATCAGTGGGATCGACCAGAGAAACAGGAACATGACCCATGGGATCAGGAACGACCCGCCACCGTTCTGCGCCACGATGCGGGAGAACCGCCAGATATTCCCCGTCCCAACGGCAATCCCAATCACCGACAGGATCATACCCCAACGTGAAGTGAAGAACTCTTTTTTTTCCGACATTCCTTCCTCCTTCATGGTGATGGGGTGATGGTGAGGCGTCGCACCCGATGTTGCATCCAGACTCTGCCAACCGGCTATTTACGTACGATCGTCACGTTCTTCATAACAACATCCTGCACCGGTCGGTCGTACGGCTTCGACGTCTTCACCTTCCCGATCGCCTGCACGACATCCAGGCCTTGCGTCACCCGTCCAAATACGGTATGCTTCCCATCGAGCCAGCCGGTGGGCCCAAGTGTAATGAAGAACTGGCTGCCGTTCGTATTCGGCCCTGCATTGGCCATCGAGAGCGTGCCCGGCCCGATATGGCGTAACGTATCGACGATCTCGTCTTCAAATGTCCGTCCGTAGATGCTTTCCCCACCACGACCGGTGCCGGTCGGGTCACCCCCCTGGATCATGAATCCATCGATCACCCGGTGGAAGATAATGCCGTTGTAATACCCCTTTTCGGCCAGCCCGACGAAGTTGCCGACGGTCTTTGGGGTGGCGGCGGCGAACAGTTCCACTTCGATGGTGCCCATGTTCGTTTCGATCACTGCGGATACCTGCTGCGAGTCTGTCATTGGTCTCTCTGGTTGTTTGTTGGGTGAACAGGAAAGAAGAACGATACTCAGGAAGAATACAGCCACTGCAAATCGATTCATCGATGCACCTCCTTGGATCAAATGAACAGGATGCCGAGCACGCCGGCAGCCAGGCAATAGAACGCAAACCAGCTGAGCCTGCCGCGCTCAAGGACTTTGAGGAGAAACTTGATGGCAACGTACCCGGATGCGAACGCAACGAGGGTGCCGAGGAGAAGCTGGAGAATCCCGTCCGGCACTACCCCCACTTCGACCATCTCTTTCGTCTTGAGAAGAGTCGCGCCGCCGACAGCCGGCAACGAGAGAAGAAAAGAGAACCGGGCGGCCTGCACGGGGGCAACACCAAGATAAATGGCGGCACTGATCGTCGAACCGGAACGGGAAATCCCGGGGATGATGGCGAGGGATTGGGCGATGCCGATCAGCAGAGCCTTGACCCAACCAATCTTCTTCCCCTCCAGTTCCTCCACGGGTCTTTTCAGGCGTGTCAAAAACAGCACCAGTCCCGTAAGGATCAGCATAACCGCAACCAGCTTTGGATCGGCAAAGGCATGGGAGAGCTGGTCCTCAAACGTCAACCCGACATATGCCGCGGGAATGGAGGCGAACAAGATCAGGATGCCGAAGCGAAAGTGTTCGCTCGTCCGGTAGAGCTCCCTTACGCTCGAGGGTGAAAAAATCCCCTGCAGGACCGATCGGGTAATGAGCACGACATCATTCCAGAAAACCAACAGCACGCTGACCAGGGTCCCGAAATGGACAAACACTTCAAACGTAATGTCGGTCGACGTCGGCACCTTGAGGAGATGTTCTACGAGAACCAGGTGGCCCGAACTGCTGACCGGAAGAAACTCGGTAAGGCCCTGGACAAGGCCTAAAATGAATGATTGGAGAAGGGTCATGGAAAATTCTTCACTCCGCCTCTGTTAGTTCAGTCGGAACATGACACCCAGCCGGAATCCGATGGCAAAGAAATTCATGGTGGGGGATGATTGATCGGTCCGATCGATCACCGGGGATCCGTCCTCCCGTTTGAGGGTACCCGGAAAATCCCAACGGAGGTTCAACCCTATCAATCCGAAAAAATGTTCATCAAACTGCGTGTGGCCGGTCGCATCAAGCATGATGCCGAACCCCCGGGCGGCAAACTCATCCTCGCTGCCAAAACCGGGAAAGCGTTGTTCAAGCTCTGCCACGTGATATCCCACTCCGCCGCCGAATTTGAGGCGGTGACCCTCACCCGGCACCAGGCGCTGCAAGAGGAGTGTGGGCATGTGGACAACGTACGAAAACACGGATTGAAAACCTCCCCGCCCCGTTATGGAATATGTTTTGAGGAGCGCGGCATACTCAAGAGTCAGAATCCAATCGTCGCTGATCTGAAACTCCGGGGCGATGAACAATTCAACGGCCGATGAAAACTCATCCAACTGCTGCCCGGCCATCGGCATCGACGCGGCATTGATGTAGTCAACCAATGACGGGGCCGAATGCGTCACGACCCCCATCCCCGTGCCGATCCCCAAGAACCGGGGCGACTTCTCCCCCTCTTGCGCCAAAAGTGTGTCGGTACAAAACACCAGGGCACCTGCAGCCAGTACGCTCACCACCTCACGGGTTACATTCACAGACGCACCGGGACGCCAAGCTGCAGGGACTCCTGGATCGCAAACATCGTGAGGGTTGTCAGGACCAGGCTTTCGAAGGAAATGGGAGACTGGTGGCCATTGACGATGGTCTGGAGAAATGCCCGCACTTCCTCCTTATGTCCTTTTTCCATGCTGGAGAACTTGAACTCCCGTTTCTTTCCTTGTTGGTAGAGCGTCAGGTGCTGGAAGTTGTCGATGACGGCAGATCGGCCGGTCGAGGAGAGCTCAAGGCGCTCCTTCGGCAACAAAGCGTCTCCGTTGGCAAGGTAGGTGATGGTTCCGACCGAACCGTCGTCGAACTTGATCGTCGCGGCCACCGAATCGTCGTCTTTAACCCCGCGGGCGGTTGAAAGGGATTCAGCGAACACTTTCACCGGGCGGGCCCGGGTGCAATATTGCATCAGGTCGACGAAATGGCACACCTCGCCGACAATTCGCCCTCCCCCTTCCTGCGGATCGCGTGTCCAGTGTGTTGAAGGAATAAACCCCGCATTGACCCGGTAGTTCAGAATAAAGGGACCGACGGACCCTTCGAAGAACCGAGCGACCTGTTGCATGTGGGGAGCAAATCGCCGGTTGAACCCGACAAGGAGGATCGGGCCGGATGTTTGTTTGCCGCCGGAACGGTGAAAAGCCTGCAATTCCTTCAGCTCATCGCGCGTGAGGGCGAGCGGCTTTTCCACGAAGACGTTCTTCCCCGTCCGCAACGCCTCAAGGGCGAGCCGTGCGTGCAGGTTGTGCCGCGTGGCAATAAACACGGTGTTGATCGTTTCGTTCTCAAAGATTTCCCTGACGTCCGTCGTGGCAAACCCGAATCCGAAATTGCGGGCGACGTTGGCTGCGTTCAACCCGCTCGACGTGCAGACGCCAACGAGCGTTGCACTGGAATCCTGCTGAAGATGCGGGAGGAGGAAACCCTGTGCAAAGTTCCCCGCCCCGACAAATCCAATCTTGACTTTCGACGGGGGCTCCGCAACGGACGTTCGGGGGAGGTCGATCCTTCTCGCTTCTCGTTCATCCTGGAACACTTCTCCATCCCCGTAGTCGAGCAAAATGCCGATGTACCGTTCCCTGGAACTTCCTTTTGCGGAGATCATGGCATAGGCCGCCTTGGCATCGTCGATGGCAAACCGATGGGTGGTCAATTTATGAACATCGATCGCTTTTGTCGCAATGGTACGAAGGAACTCCTGCATGTTTCTGTTCTCGGTCCAACGGACGTATCCCAGCGGGTAGTCATGCCCACGCTCCTCGTAGATCGGATCGTACCGGCCCGGACCGATCGAGCGCGATAAGCGAAAATCGAGCTCCTTCAAAAAGTAAGGACCTCGTGGCAGGTTGAGTCCGACATCCCCCACCAGCACCACTCTCCCCTTTTCCCGGCACAGATCCCCCGCCAGCTCCACCGGATCGTTGCTCGCCGTGGCAGCCGTAATGATGACCGCGTCGACCCCGGCTCCCTTCGTCATGGAACGGACGACGTTTTTCACATCCCCACTCTCCCGGTGTAACGCGGCATCGGCACCACACTCCTTTGCCAATTTCACCGATCCATGATCGGGATCGATCCCGATAACGGTGCAGCCGTTGGCTTTCAAAAGCTGAACGGTTAATTGTCCCACCAGGCCAAGGCCGATCACCGCGATCGTTTCGCCCAAGGTCGGTTCAGCCTGGCGAACGCCTTGGAGGGCAATTCCGCCGACGGTCGTGTAGGCCGCCTCCTGGAACTCCACTCCTTTCGGCACCTTGCAGCAGAGGTTCGCCGGGATCAGGATGTATTCCGCATGGCTTGCATACCCTGCACCGGCACATGCAACACGGTCACCGGCTTTGAACTCTGAAGGCCCTTCCCCCACGGCAATCACGACACCCGAGGCGCTGTAACCGAGAGGCGCGCGTGTCTCGAGCTGCGTCTTCACCCGCCGGTAGGTCTGGATGATCCCGTACAACCTGACCTGATCGAGGACCTTCCTGACCAGCTCCGGGTTTTTCTTTGCCTTCTCGAACAACGAGGCCTTGCGCTGGATGATCGAAGCTTTTTCCGTGCCGGCGCTAATGAGCGAGTAGCGTACTTTGACCAGGACATGGCCGGCCTTCAATGCCGGGATGGGGAGCGCTTCAATGCGGATCTCGCCGGTCTTATTATGCTGGGTGACTTGTTTCATGGTTTCGCCGATTGTTGTGCTGCTTGTTCCGCCTCCGAGATATGGAGATGGTCCTTGAGGAAGTAGTACAGACCGACCGCGGTGGTGACGATATATCCAACCTCATGGGTAACGACCGAGTAACTGAGTGCCATCACTGAATCAACACCGTACAATTGTACAAGCGCAACAGTGAGGAATGAATGGTAAGTACCCATGGCCCCGGGCGCCGGCAGGATGAACGCAATAGTGGAGGCCGTTAAGAGAATGATGGCGGCGTCGAATCCGAGGTTAAGCAGAATGGGGTCGCGAAAGGCAAGGAACGCCATATAGAGCGACACCGCATACATGAACCACATGAAGAAGCTGAGAAGAAGGATCGGAAGAAACGTGTCGGACATGCGGGCGATCTTGAACCCGCTCAAGAATCCTTCGATGGAACGTTCGTACTTCTCGCGGAAACCGCGGGGGACGATCGGTTGCACGAATTTAAGAATCATGAAGATCGTCTCCCCCTTGAAAAAAAGAAGGATTAACACAAGAAAGGATGCGATGGACCCAAACAATAATAACGGTCTCACCACATCCGTATTTTCGACGAACGGCAATAACACGGCAGGATAGAAATAGACAACTCCGCAGATCATCAGGGCAAATATCAGCAAATCGAGAATTCGCTCGACGACCACTGTCCCGAGAACGGAGGTGATCGCCATGCGCTCAGACCTACCGAGGCCATAGCACCGCACCAACTCCCCAAGCCGGGGCAAGACGTTGTTCATCATTTGTCCGATCATCACTGCGGAAAATAAATTACGGTGGGATATCCCCCGTTTTACGGGTCTCAACAAATAGCTCCACCTGACTCCCCGGACATAGTGGCTCAGAAGTCCTACCGGAACTAACAACACCACCCAAACATATTGCACCTGTGTGAGGGACTCCCACAAATCGGAAAACTTCGTGTCCTTGAACGCGAGATATAAAAACACCCCGGCCACAAGGAAGCTGATGAGTGCCTGAAGTATCTTCTTGATTCGTCGTGGCATTTGGACGTGGGGGTCGTTAGCGAAGGTCTACGACTTCGGTTCCGGAAGGAGGGGAGAAGGTAAATGCCGACTCTTTGACGTTGGTGTTCAGTTTGACATCCTGCACCGTATAGACGGTCTGTGTATCGTTGACATCGACCAGCTCGACCTTGCGCACCACCCAGGTTCCCTCCTCCACCCAAACCTTCATCGACTTGACAAAGGATTGATCGTCCTTTGGCAGGAGGCGCAGGACGACCAGGGAGCCGCCGTCCGCCTGTTCCCTCCCAAGGATCGAGGTATAGTAATTGGAAGGAAGGTTCAGAAGGAAATGTTCCGGGGAGAGAGAGTTCTGGTTTTCCTTGTAACGGTCAACGATCACCTGCTTGTTCATCGGCGAATAGGACCACACCGTGGTCCCGTCCGTCACCAGTGTCTGGTGTTCCGACTCGATCCGATACCGGTTCGGTTTCTTCATCACCAGGGTGCCGCTGAAATTCTGCTCGATCTTGGAGTATCCGAACTTGACGTGCTGGGAAAACCTGGCCGTGGCATCCTCGATCGTTTCATACCGGTGCTGGATCCTCTCCGTCACGTCCTTCACATCCAGCGGCTGCGCAAGCGCACCGCCGGTCAACCCAAAAGCCAACACGACAAGGCCAATCCTCCTCATCATATATTCCTTAAGATAGTTTCCAGTTCCGCGTCAGTTTCGACAAGGACCTCTCGCGCCTTGCTGCCATCGAAGGGACCGACGATCCCGGCCGACTCGAGCTCGTCCACCAGCCGCGCCGCGCGCGAGTACCCCACCTTTAAACGCCTCTGCAGCAACGACACCGATCCCTGCTGATGACGGACGACGATCTTTGCCGCCTCTTCAAACAACTCATCCCGTGAGCCATCCCCGCCGACGGCGCCGGCCTTCTTCTTCTCGAAGGCCGAAGGGAGCTTGTACGGATTACTGTACCCCTTTTGCTTCGCAATATGGTTCGTAAGCCGCTCGACTTCCTCCGTCGAAATAAACGCATTCTGAATCCGGACGGGCTTCGGGCTCCCCGGGGGAAAATAGAGCAGGTCACCATTCCCCAGCAACTGCTCCGCGCCGTTCATATCGAGGATGGTGCGTGAGTCGATCTTTGTCGCGACCTGGTACGCCACCCGCGCGGGGAAGTTCGCCTTGATCACCCCCGTGATGACATCGACGGAGGGCCGTTGAGTGGCCAGGACCAGATGGATGCCGACGGCCCGCGCCAGCTGGGCGAGGCGTGCAATCGGTTCCTCCACTTCCTTCGCGGCGGTGATCATCAGATCTGCCAACTCATCGATGATGATGACGAGATACGGGAGCTTGCGATGCTTGATCGTTTCCGTATCGTGCAACCGCCCGCCTTTCACTTTCTCATTATAGTCGGCGATATTCCGGACACCCGCGGCGGCCAGCCGATCATACCGCTTCTCCATCTCGATCTCAACACTTTTCAAGACCATCACGGAATTCGTGGGCGTTGTGATGATCTCCTCGTCCAGGTCCGGCGACACGGCAAGGAAATGTTTCCTGAGCTTTGAATAGAGGGAGAGTTCGATCTTCTTGGGATCGATGATGATGAACTTGACGTCCGACGGGTGCAGCCGGTAAATCAGGCTCGCAAGGATGGTGTTGATACCAACGCTCTTCCCCGATCCGGTCGATCCCGCGATCAGGAGATGGGGCATCTTGGCGAGATCGTCGATGAACACCTCACCGGTAATGGTCTTGCCCATCGCCAGCGGAAGGAATCCCTTGCTGTCCCGGAACTTCGCCGAGTTGATAACGCCGCGGATCGTCACGAGCGCCGGGTTGTGGTTCGGGATCTCGACACCGACCGTCCCCTTGCCGGGGATCGGGGCAATAATCCTGATCCCCTTTGCCTTCAAGGCAAGCGCGATATCGTCCTGGAGATTTTCAATACGGCTGATTTTCACCCCCGTCGCCGGTACGATCTCGTACAGGGTGACAACGGGGCCGGGTGTGACGGAGACGCTTTCAATATCGACCCCGAAGTCGGCCAGCTTGGAACGGAGGAGCTCCGCGTTCCCCTTGAGTTCTTCCTCGTCGACCTCTTCGCTCGCGCGGGCGACATCCAGCAGCTCGACGGAGGGGAAGACGTAATCGATTTCTTCCTCGACATCCTCCACCCCCTGCCGTTCGTCGAAGTTCACTTCATCCTCCTCCACTCTTTCGAGGATCTCCAGCGGCAGATCATCCTCGCCGGAAGGGGACGGCAGAGCGGATTCAGGCTCATCGGCCGCTCCGGGTACCGGAACCGGAGAATCCTGTCGCGGAGGTTCAGACCGCTGCAATGGCTTCCGGGCCGTGACGGTCGGGGCCGGGGCTTCCTCCGCACCCCGCTTGATCTGTACGGGGCGCGGGGCGACCTTTCGTTCTTCCATCCGTTTCGCCTCGGCGGCGATCCTGGCTGCTTCTCGCTTCTCCTCGATCCAGATCCTGAAATTCCTGAACCACTCCTGAAGTCTTTCGTACGTTTGCTGGATGTCGAGATCCACCAGCAGTGTCAAAACCACACCGAGGAGGCCCAGGATCAGGAGAAAGCTGCCGGTGAGCCCGATCAGTTTGTACAGAGCATTGGAAGCGAACTCGCCGACCACCCCGCTCCATTCCACCGCGAGGAAAGGTTCATCGCCGAGCATCCGGACCGACCCCATCAGGGCGGAAAAGAGCAGGGCGATGGCCAAGACATAATTGGTTGCCAGCATCAACCGGTGAAGTTCTTTACGGCGGAGGGCAAACCATGACCATGCAAGCCCGAGGAACGGAAGCACGATCACGGCATAGCCGATGGTGGAGTTGATAAGCCAGTTGGAGAGAACGGCGCCCAGCAGACCGAGCAAATTCTGGGTCCGGTCCGCCTGTGCCTGGAGCGATTCATCCGGCGTCATCACCTTCCACAGATCCCAGACACTGATGTCGCCATTGGCCTGGTCGGCGGAAGAATACGATGCAACGCTCAGGAGCACCATGAACGAGAAAAGGATCCCAAGGAACGCGTAGACCTGGCGTCGACGCTGGGGACTTTTCTTTTTAGGAGACTCCTTTGGTTGTGGTTCCGGCATACGGCTCCCGCGTTGGTGGGACATTACGCGCTGAGTTTCGTCGGGGGAAGGGGTTCATTCTCGTTCGAACGAGCTTCTTCCTTCCGAAGCTTGATCACATTCCCGGTGAGTGTGGGAAGAACCGGGACGGAATCGACCGCCGAGCAAATGGCAAGGTCTCCGGCAAATCCGATCTCACCGAGATACTTCCCATGCTCCGAGTTCTTCAGCATCTTCACGATCGACCGGCCGTAGGTCTTGAACAACGCCTGGGCGGCCAGCGATGAATCGGTCAATTCCACGCTCAACGATTTGTCCTGCACCAGTTTTTGCACCATCATACCTGCGCACACGGCGTCCTCCAGGCTGAAATTGCTGAAGGAGTTGGCCCTGCCGGCACAGAGGATGACGAAGTCCACGCTGATTTCCTTCATGAAATCGACCGTGCGTGCAAGGTTGACGAACGAGCCGACCGCGAGGTTCTTGGCAAAGCGGCTCTTATACATGGCAACCGACCCGTTCGTGGTGCAGAAAATAATCGATTTTCCTTTGACCGTCGCCTCGTTGTACTCGAGCGGCGAGTTGCCAAGATTGAACCCCTGGATGGTCTTGCCGTTCCGTTCTCCCCCACGCAGGGTGACATCCCCGAACAAACTCCCCGAGATCTTGACGGCATTCTCGATGCTCTCCACGGGAATGATCTCCCGGGCCCCGTTGCTCAGCGCGACAGCAATGGTGGTGCTCGACCTGAGAACATCGATCACGATCACGTTCTTATCCCGTAATTCCAGCTCATCCAGTTCAAATGGAGTAAAACACAAGTCGATTTTCATGGAATACGTTTCCCCTAGGAACCTTTCTGGTAAAATGGAAGCTTCACGACGGAAGCAGGAACGGACTTGCCTCGGATGCTGATACCGATCTCCGCTCCGGTGGAAGCATGATCCGATGGTACGTAGCCCATCCCGATCGCACGTTCAAGCGAAGGCGAGAATGTCCCGCTGGTGACCAGTCCAAGGCCCTTTCCCCCTGCCACAAGCTCATACCCATGCCGGGCGACGGCCTTTTCCGAAAGCATAAATCCGACAAGTTTCCGCTTCAATCCCTCCTCTTTCGCTTTCATCATCGCCGACCTTCCGATAAAATCCCCCTTGTTCAGTTTGGTAATCCACCCAAGACCCGCCTCGAGCGGATGCGTCGTTTGGTCGATATCGTTGCCGTAGAGACAAAAGCCCATCTCCAGGCGGAGCGTATCCCGCGCTCCGAGTCCGACCGGTTTGATCCCAAACTCCGTCCCTGCTTGAAACAATGCCTCCCAGACCTTCACGCCTGTCCGGGGATCCGAATCGAAATAGAGTTCAAACCCGACCTCACCGGTGTACCCCGTGCGGGAGAGCAACATCTCGACTCCTGCAATGGTCCCCTTTCCAAAGTGATAGTACTCTATTGCCGAAAGATCCACCGTAGTGAGTTTCTGCAATGTTGCGATGGAGTGAGGTCCCTGGACCGCGAGGAGCGAAAACGCATCGCTCCGGTCGATCAACTTCACGTCCCCCTCCAGATGTGAATGCAGCCAAGTAAAGTCCTTCGCGATGTTCGACGCGTTGACGACGAGCATGTAGGAATCGCCGCGATGGTATACCAGCAAGTCGTCCACGATGCCGCCGTTCTCGTAGCACATCGCGGAGTACTGCACGCGTCCTTCCGTCAGCTTCGCGACATCGTTCACGGTGACTTTTTGGAGAAATGCCAGAGCATCCTTTCCCTGTACGATGAACTCGCCCATGTGAGAGACATCGAAGACACCAACATTGTTTCGAACAGCGAGATGCTCATCGATAATCCCACTGTACTGCACCGGCATCTCGAAACCGGCAAAATCCACCAGCTTGGCCCCGAGGCCTGCATGGATTTCGTAGAATGGCGTTCGCTTGATCATGATTTGCTTCCCTGGCTCTTGTGCCAGTCGGCCAGGAACTTCTCAAGACCGATATCCGTCAGGGGATGCTTAATGAGCTGGTCGATCACCTTGAAGGGCATCGTGCAGATGTGTGCCCCGATCATGGCCGCTTCGACGACGTGCAGAGGATGGCGAACACTCGCAACCAGCACCTCGGTTTCAAAAGCGTAATTCCGGTAGATCGTCACGATCTGCCGGATCAGATCCATGCCGTTGTGGCTGATGTCATCCAGCCTGCCGATAAACGGACTGATAAACGAAGCGCCGGCTTTTGCCGCCAGCAAGGCCTGGTTCGGGGAGAAACAGAGCGTGACGTTTGTCCGAATCCCCTCCTCTTTCAGCGCCTTCACCGCCTTCAGTCCCTCCTTGATCAACGGGACTTTCACGACGATGTTCTTATGGATTTTCGCGAGATCCCGTCCCTCCTTCATGATCCCATCGAAATCGGTGGAGACAACCTCGGCACTGATGGGTCCATCCACAATGGCACAAATCTCATCGAGGAGTTTCCGGAAATCCTTCCCTTCTTTCGCAACCAGGCTCGGGTTGGTGGTTACGCCGTCCAGAACCCCCATTTGTGCCGCTTCCTTGATTTCCCCAATGTTGGCTGTATCGATAAAAAACTTCATAGGGACTATCCTTCATTTACAGTTTATATTGATCCGTGATATCCTTGTCCTGTTTCACGGAAATGAAACGGAACTCGTCCATCGGAAGGGCCGGGTCCTGGACCAGCTTGATTCGGACAAAGAACTTGAACATGATTTTGGTCAGGCGGCTGATGGCGCCGTGCGTCAGATAAATCGCAATGGCGGGATTGACCCGTAACTGCAGCCGGAACTCACGACTTTCCGATTTGAACCGCTTGATCCACCGCTCGATCTGGTTCAGCGTACTGGTCTTGGATTGCACCAACCCGGTGCCGCCGCAGGTGGGACAGGTATCGCTGAAGCTCATCTGAACGTTCTGGCGGATGCGCTGGCGGGTGATCTGCATAAGGCCGAACTCCGTCAACGGGAGGACCGTCACCTTCGCCCGCTCCTTCCGCAACTCCTTCTTCATCTCGTCGTACACCTTTTTCCTGTTCTTCTCGTCGTCCAGGTCAATGAAATCGATGACGATAATGCCGCCGATATCCCGCAACCGGAGTTGCCGGCAGATCTCCCGCGAGGCTTCCAGGTCTGTCCGAAGGGAGTTCAATTCCTGTTCGCGCTTCGCCGCATAGCGGCCGCTGTTGACATCAATGACGGTCATCGCTTCCGTCTTCTCGATAATGATGTACCCCCCGCTCTTGAGCCATACCTTCTTGCTCATCAGCGCCTGGATGTCCTTCTCCACCCCGTAGCGATCGAAGATCGGCTCCTTGTCTTTATACGCTTCGACCCGGTCGAGCATATCGGGAGACATCCACTGGACGTACGCTTTGATCTCTTTAAACAATTTCCGGTCATCGACCACCACATGCTCCACCTTGTCCCCGAAGAGATCGCGAATCACGCTCGAGGTGGTCGTCATATCCTTGTACACCAGCGCCGGGGCTTTTTCGGTCTTCACTGCCTTTTCAATGGTGCGCCAGACCCGGATCTGTTCCTCAAGGTCCTGCTTGATCAGGGCATCTTCCTTTCCTTCGGCGACCGTCCGGATGATGGCTCCAAATCCCGGTGGCAGGATGGAACGAACGACTTTCCGCAACCGTCGTTTCTCCTTGTAATCGACCAGCTTCTTGGACACACCGATTTTGCCGTCAAACGGAAGGAGGACAAGGAACCGTCCGGGGAGGGAAATCTCCGATGTCACACGGACCCCTTTCTTGCCGACGGGTTCCTTGGTGATCTGGACGAGAATCTCCTGCCCTTTTTCGAGATTGATATCGGGGGCACGGCGTTCCGCGCGGTCCCGCCCACCATTCGACGGAGCCCCTTTTCGTCTCTCCACGTCCGTGGTTGCCGCCCCACCGGCCTGGCTGGTCGCATGGGAGCCTTGGGACGAAGGATCGGGGGAGTCCTCATCTTCGTCGTCCTCCTCGTCAAACAGCGCGTTGTACTCCGAGAGAGATGAACCGATGTCGGAAAAATGAAGGAAGGCGTCCTGTTGCAGGCCTACATCGATGAAGGCAGCGCGAATGCCGGGCATAACCTTGGCAACTTTGCCAAAGTAGATGTCCCCCACCATGCGCTCCTTCCCGGGGGTTTCCACAAACAACTCGGCAAGCTTGCCGTCTTCAAGAATGGCGATCCGATGCTCGTTCGCCGTTGAGTTGATGATAATATCTTTTTTCATAGGGGCCGATGTCCCATCTCAGACTCCACACGATGGAAGGCGAACACATCGCTCCGGACGACCCAGGACATCCCCCTCGCGGCGTGCCGCCGGGGAAATACACTCGTTTGCGTGCATGTCCATATCGACCAAAGCGTGGCGCTTCCTGATTCCGACGGGATGCGCTGAACAGCACCCCGGGACGCGCAAGGCTGATGGTTGTGAAAAGAACTATGAGGGAAATGAGAACCATGGTAATTATGCTTCGTTTTTTGTTCGTCCCGATTCTTCGGGGAAACCGGCCAACGAAGAGGGCCTTACAATCGTGCGCCCAAACGGTGCGCCGAAAATACAAAGAGGTCAAGCGACCCTGCGTCACACGAGACTCTTTGCCGACCGTTGCTTCCTTCCGGACCTGGCGGGGTTGAGCAACGCCTTGTTGCGCAGGACTTGACCTCAGATAACAGTAAAGAATTCAAACAAAAACTCCAATGATTCCATCGTGCGGTTCATCCGTCCCAGGGGGAGGGCGACGCCGTCCCCGGGAACCTTCGTGGAGGGGGGAGCTTGGAATTCCGCTGTGCTCCTTACCCATGAACCATAGTTCATATAGCTTCGTGGAGCTGAGGAGGATCGAACTCCCGACCTCTTCGTTGCGAACGAAGCGCTCTCCCAGCTGAGCTACAGCCCCTTGATGCGTCTGGCAACCCGTTTCAAAGGTAACGATAAAGTCGAAAAAACACAACGGGAAGTTTTCCCCGCTCCCGGAATACCATCGAACCCTCGTACTGATGCATCTGGGATGCTTACGTATCCCGCTGCAAACCATGAGGGATTTCCCGCTTCTTAGGATTCCGCCGACCAAGCGGGATTCAAGAGGCGGAACACAAAACGCAAAATCCGCGGGGATAATAAACCAAGGTAAGTGGTCATTCCCGTATATTTTTGTCGGCCCGTCCACTTGACTGCGTCAGGCAGTCTCGGGCGGGGAATCTATTATTGATGAAACCAGGTCCCGGGCAAAATGCGCTTCACCCAGAACCCTTGAATGGTTGCTTCTCCACCGACTTTTCTGTAAGATTGCACCTCAAATAGGAGGACTGAGTGAGGGAACTGGAAACCGACAAACTTTTTCTTGAATATTTGACCGTGGTCCGCCGCCTGAGGAAGGATTGTCCCTGGGACCGCGAACAGACTCATCAATCCATCAGACACAGCCTCATAGAAGAGGCCTACGAAGTGGTCGAAGCCATAGACCATAACGACTTAGGCGAATTGAAAAAGGAGTTGGGAGACCTTTTGCTTCATGTTGCCCTCCATGCAATCATGGCTGAGGAGAAAAAAGCCTTCAATATCGAGGATGTGCTGAAAAGCTCGATGGAGAAACTCATACGACGACACCCGCACGTCTTCGGCGAGACAAAGGTCGAGAGTGCCGGACAAGTGAAGGCCAACTGGGAAAAAATTAAAATGAGCGAAGGGAGAGACTCCCTGATGGACGGGGTTCCGAAGGAACTTCCTTCCCTCCTCAGGGCACACCGCCTCCAGGAAAAGGCCTCGAAGGTCGGGTTTGACTGGAAGGAGAAACGCCACGTTTGGGAAAAGGTGCGCGAGGAGATCGACGAATTGCATCATTCGGAAAACAAGGGGACTCCGGAGGAAACGGAGGAAGAGTTCGGCGACCTCTTGTTCGCCCTGGTCAATTACTCCCGGTTCCTCAACGTCAATCCCGAAAACGCGCTCCGCAAATCCACAGAGAAGTTCATCCGGCGGTTTCAGGGAATCGAGCAGGAGTTGAGGCGACGGGGAAAACGTGTTGAGGAATCAACCCTCGAAGAAATGGACGAACTTTGGGACGCAAGGAAAAAATCCGGGAACGGCTCGTAACCCCCCTTCCCCTCCTCACTCAGCCAACCTACGGAGTGTTTTCCTCCGGTCTCTTCGCCTCTCCGCCGCTTCCGTTCTGGAACCGTTCATAGGCATTGATAATATCCTTCACGAGCCGGTGCCGGACAACATCGGAGGCATCCAGGTACGCGAAGCTCACCCCCTGAACCGACTTCAACACCTCCTGGATCTGGACCAGCCCTGAGACCGTTTTCTGCGGGAGGTCGATTTGCGTGATGTCGCCGGTGATGATGGCGCGCGAGTGAGCCCCCAGCCGGGTGAGGAACATCTTCATCTGCATCGCAGTGGCATTCTGCGCTTCATCGAGGATCACGAAGGCATTGTGGAGCGTTCGCCCCCTCATATACGCCAGTGGAACGATCTCGATGATCCGCTTCTCCATATAACTCTTGAGCTTTTCGGCCGAAAGCATATCGTCAAGCGCATCGTAGAGCGGACGGAGATAGGGATCGACCTTCTCGCGAAGATCTCCGGGAAGGAATCCCAGACTTTCCCCCGCCTCGACTGCCGGCCGCGCCAACATGATCTTGGTGACATCACGATTCTTCAAGGCAGCCACCGCCAACGCAACAGCCAGGTAGGTCTTGCCGGTCCCCGCCGGCCCGATTGCAAAGACGATGTCGTTCTTCTTGACCTGTTGGATGTACCCTTTTTGTCCGGCGGTACGCGCCTTGATAACACCGATGCGTGTGTAGAGGATGGAATAATCGGAATCGTCGCCGGGAACCTCCTTCGGCACTTCGGGCGACGAGCCGTTCACCGTCACCAGGTCGATCACCGTGTCGACGTCGTTCGGCGTCAGGTTCCCGTTTTTATTGAGAATATAGATCAGCTCTTTAAAGATCTTCTCGATCTTGGCCGTTTCGATCGGGGACCCACGCAGCATGATCTGATCGCCGCGCACGGTGATGGTCGCATCGAACCGCTCCTCGATCATCTGAAGATTTGCATCGTTGAATCCCAACAGCTGAACGACATCTACTCCCGCGAGCTGAAGCTTTCGTTCGACCAATCTGTCTTATCCCTCCTGTGAAAAGTACCGGAAAAAAGCGAAACGCCCTCCGCGCTGCTTAGCGCAGCGTGAGGGCGTTCCGAAGCATTGTACAACGGAAGAAATCAAAGGAACCGTGAGCGATCGTCCTCCACTTATTGGGCCGAGCCCGCCGCCTGTTTGCGTTGCCAGTAGGAACGGGCTGCCGCTTTTTCGTCCTGCGTCAATTCACCCTTCGGTGGGATCTTCAGTTTCTGACCCGGCTTGATAATATCCGGGTTGCTGATCTGGTCCTTGTTCCCCTGCCAAATCTTCGGCCACATGAATGCGTTGTCATACACTGCCGGTTTCTTGGCAATATTCCACAAGCAATCACGGTCCCGGGCCCAGGTCCCGACCGTATAGGTCTGCATCCCGGCAGACTCCAGCGACCGGCGCAACGCGTCGACGCGATTCTGTTGTTCCTTCAACCTGTCATAGTACTTGGGGAGCAGGCTCAGTTTGTTGTTCCGTGCCTCGTCGATCATCTTCTGCACATCGTCAATTTCCCCCTTGCGGGCCCAGAGATCCTGGTTGGAAAGACGGGAAAGTTCGTTGACCTTCGAATCGATCTGATCCAGCATGGCCGCAAAGGCCCGCTCGGATTCAGGGGTTGCGCCCACCAAGGCCAGCAAATTATCGTTGCATTTCTTGATCGCCGCCACCTTCTCTGCATCGGTCTTCTTCAACTGGTCAACCTCGGCCTGAAGCGTGTTAAGCTTTGACCGGAGCTCGTCCCGTTTGGCGGTCCATTCGTTCATCTGTTTCTGCCACTCATCCTTGGTCATCTCCTGGGCAAGAACTCCGGTGACCATCACCAATGCCGCCAGCGCGACCAAACTCATTCTTCGTACGACGTTCATGATCTGATTCTCCATGTTTAGATGGTCCTCGGATTACATTCCTTTGAGGCGCTCCTGCACAACCTTGGTATCCTGTTCGCATTGGTTCAGCTGAGCGCTTTTATCGGCAATCGACCGATTCAGAGCCGATTTTTCAGACTCTTTCGTCGAAATCTCCCGCTCGAGGGAGGCGACTTCAGCCTTCAGGCTCTCCAACTGCTGGAGCTCCTCTGCGTTGGGCTTGCTGCTGCAACCCGAGGCCACAAGCATCACCACAGCCCCCGCCACAATCAGTGTTTTTTTCATAAGAACCTCTCCTCTATGCTTTGTTACGGATCCACCTGGAAAACCGCATTCTGAAAAACCGCTGGTAGTATAAGGATTCAAGCTGGAAAAGTCAAGAAAAAGATACCGGCTGCCGAACTTCTGTTAGGTTGGTCACACACCCCGCGTCATTCTCAGAGCAAGCCTCGTTGAGCGAAACTCGTCATCCCGCCGGAGGCCAGGATGATATGATCGTGGACGGGAATTCCAAGGATTTTCCCCGCTTCCGCAAGTTGTTTGGTAATGGCGACATCCTCCTGACTCGGTTCGGGGTTTCCGCTCGGATGGTTGTGTATAAAAATTACACTGGCCGCCTTCTCTTTTATTGCGTCGTGAAAGCATTCCCGGGGATGAACAAGCGAGGAATTCAACGTTCCGCTTGTGATCCGGACTTCCTTCAAGAGCTGATTGGCCGAGGTCAGGAGCAACGACCAAAACTCTTCATGATTCAAATCATGAAACCTTCCGCCGTACCGTCGGGCAACGTCTTCGGGAGATCGAAAGACCGGCTTCGTATTCCCGTCGCTTGCCGGCAGTCTACGGAGCAGCTCGAATGCCGCCACGATGGCCGTCGCGCGCGCCGGGCCTATTCCCCATTCCCTCAAATCCGTCGGAGTCATGGTCGACACTTCACGCAACGTTCGGCCCCCCGACAAAAGTTTCCTTGCAAGGTCGAGGGCCGTCATCCCCTGCACCCCGGTCCGGATGAGAATCGCGAGCAACTCGGCTTCGGTGAGAGACGAAGCTCCTTGCCGGATCATTTTTTCCCGCGGGCGCTCCCCTTCCGGCCACTCTTTTATCGTCGAACTCAAACGCCCCGCTCTTTTCCTCTCCTCCATCCTCCTCCTCCTCCGAGCCACTTTCTCACTCGAATGACGTAATCTCCTGTTGTGCTACATCAATTTCTGCAATTTTCCGCACCTGGCGATTCCGATACTGAAGGACGCTGAGAACCGAGTTGACACGCGATCCGCCGATCGAAATTCGTCCATGGGCTCCCTCGAACTTCCGGATCCCCGTCAACGCTGACGCGATCTCATTCCGCCGTGTCGCCCCCTGCCCTATGACCTTCAAGACCAATTTCATCGCATCATACCCGAAAAGCATATTACGCGTCGGCTGCTTGCCGGTGCCGGACCGGAATTTTCGACTGAACACCTTGTAGGGCTCTGCCTGTGCATCCCAGTGCGCGTCGGTGGTGAAAATAACCCCGTTCGCGTACTGACGGTTCTGTTCCAGTTCGTTCAAATCCTCCCAATTCCCCGTCCCGAGCATCTGGGCCTGGAAGTTGAAGTATCGAAGGTGCGAGGTCACGATACCGATCTCCGATGATGCAGCGATCGGTAAAAAGATCGCATCGATATTGGTCACCGGAATACCAAGACTGTCGATTTTGACTCGCACGAGTTGCAGCGGGATCATCAGGGAGTCCGCCAGCCGTTTCCCCTCAACCCCGAAAAGGAACTCCACCGGAACGCTCGCACTCTTTTGTATCAGTGAATCCAGGACGGTTTGGGGAACCCCCCCCGTGAGAAACTTCTGCATTTCATCGCGTTTCATCCTGGAGGAAAACGAGACCATGTACGTATCCAGCCGCTCCAACGCCTTGCGGCGCATCGCTCCGAGTTGCACGCGCAAATCCGTTTCACCAGGCCGATACCACTGCACATCCACCATCTCGCCCCCCAACTGCATCACCTCCTGCTCAAACGCATACGCCATGGACTTCCCCGTCGTATCGTTCGGGGCAAGGATTGCAAAGCGGCGCGCGTTCCGTCGTTCAAAAGCGACCTGCGCCACGGCACGAGCCCGAACGGACAAATCCGGATTGGCCTGGAAGATATATTCGCCGATCCCTGCAAGGCCATCGGCGGTGGCTGTCGGAGTAATCAATGGTACGCCGAACGAATTTGCAATCCCGGCGCTTGCCTGAACCTCGTTACTGAATGCCGGACCGACGATCGCCACAATGTCGTCCTCCGCTCCCAATTCTGAGACTTGCCGAGCAGCCACTCCCACATCGAACTCCGAATCCCGTACCACAAGGTTCACCTTCGGCATCGCTTCCGTATTATACTCGTCCGTGGCAAAACGAATGCCGTCGAGAAGCTCCTCCCCCAATTCACCTTCAAGGGATCGATCCGTCTGGAGCATCAGGGGGAGAACGACGCCGATCTTCACCACCCCGCTCCGCTCAATACGTTGCAGAAGCGCGATGGCTTGCTCAACCCCGGCGCGGGCAGGAGATTGAACAACGAGGGGCCAGAGAAGTCCCCGCGCGCCCTCCACTTCCCCCATACTCCATAGCTTCTCCGCTTGGACAACCGTCAGCCTGTTCCTGATGCCCGTCCCCCCGATCTGAAGAACAACTCTCTCCAGCTGATCGGCCGAAAAGTGCCGGCGCGCGATGGCAAAGAGCAACCCATCGGCACGCGCTTTCAGAGTGTCGTCGGCAGAGGTCTCAAGGACCTCCAGCAACTCGAGAGCCGCCTGTTCATAGTCACCGGATTGGTACGAACACAGGGCAAGCGTGTACCGGGCATCGTCCAGGAAGAGTGATTCGGGATAGACATCCAGCAGCGTGCGTAACAACCGCCGGGCAGCGGTCAGGGTTCCGAGTTGGTAGTTGGATTTGGCCGCCATGATCAACGCCGCGGTCGCGCGATGGCTTCCTCCGAACTCATCGGCAATCTGGAGAAATCGGTCGAGGGCCGCCTGATAGCGCCCGTCCCGGTATCTCGCCATCCCTTCATCAAAAAGACGCTCGGCTTCAACACGGAAGATAACGCTGTCCGGCAGGGGGGATGAAACAGGGCGGGGGTTGGAGAGCGCGACACAGGACCACGTGAAGAGCACTCCGGCAATGAGCGTTCGGGCAAACATCAAGACATCAGGAACGGATGGGGGTGGATAATTTCAATTCTCTCGTCCCTTCGAGAGCTTTCGTATGGTGGGGTTCAAGCTGAAGGGCCCGCTCAAAACACTCACGGGCATGTTCGACATCGCCTCGCCGGAGAAACAGAAATCCGAAATCAACCACCGCGTCCGTGAGCATCGGGTTCAACTCGAGAGCTCTCCGCAGATACCGCTCCGCTTCATCGAGGCGTTGCAGAGAGATCAGCGTCTCCCCGCACATATGCCACGCGCGCGGCTCATTCGGATCCATCTCAATGGCCTGGACGAACTCCTCGTACGCTTTACGCCAATCATACATCTTGGCGTACGCGAGACCGAGCAGGTAATGACCGATCCAGCTATAGGGGTCGTCCTTGACCGCCTGTTTCAGGCACTGGATCGCTTCGGCATGGGCACCCCTGCGCACCAGCAATTCACCGAGGGATTCATTGATCTTCGGAAAATGGGGATCGACTTTCTTGGTGCGCTTAAAATAGACTTCGGAGAGTTTCGGGTTGCCGCGGTAGTAATAGGCGAGCGCAGTGTTAAAGTTGAGGTGCGCTTTGAGATCGCGACTCAACCCGCTCTCGCGGCCAAGCAATTTCTTGTAATAGACCAGGGCGCGCTGGTGTTGTCCGAGCTTCAAGAACAGGTTGCCGGCAAGAAAAAGGATCTCCTGGGGCTCTGCACTCGAGGAGACCGCCCGCAGCAGGCTTTTCTCCGCGGCTTCATACTGCTTGAGTTCGAAATGAACGTAGGCCAACTCCACCCACGCGATCTCGAGCCCGGGCGCGTTCGATGTTATCTTGTGGTAAACCTGAAGGGCATGGAGGTACTTCCGTTCGTCAACGTAGGAACGGGCCTGATCCAGCCATTGTGCGATTGTGGGTTCGTCGATCATCAAGCGATAAGATAGAAATCGGGTTTGTGAATAGCAATACGGCGCCGGTGAACGCGGGATCAGAAGTCCCGCTGGAGGGAACGCATCCCTATGAACACCGAGATGCCGGTCACTGCCGCGGAGATCATCCCGAAGATGGTCCCCGGGACGACGATGATCTTGAAATCGAACGGCAGGAAAAGGAAGAGCGATTCGAAATAGCGAAACAACGGTACGCTGATGATGACAACGAGCGTGATCAGATACACCAGAGAGAGAAGAAATGTGAGGGTAGCCCCTTGTGACGACGCGATGCGGATCGGGTTCTTCTCCTGAAAATTCGAAAAATATCCCCCGAACCCGAGGTTCAACGCAACCAGAGAAAGCGACACCCAGACCGCGCTGAAGAGGCCAAAATACATCAGCAACGGCCGCCGCTCCGTGAGAGCCACGAACGGGATATTCGACGCCACCGCAATCAGCAAGGCAAGTCCCATGACCAGGGCCAGGGCGATCAGGAATTTTAAGAAATACACCTTGTTGAGGTTGAGCGGCGAACTCCGTTGCGACCAGAATGCCGTCCCCTCCAGGCTCAGACTGGGAAAGACAAACCGGAGCGCCAGCGAACATGACAGGAACACACCGAAGGCATACAACACCAGGTAGGTCATCGCCTGGATGTTGGTGACGCGCACCCCGAGGTTCAGGTTCCTCACACTCAGTACGAAGATCACCACCAGAACCGCCATCAGGAGCAGGTGAATCCACTGGCTCGGTTCGCGGAAAAACGTAAAATACTCCTTCTTGAGGAGCGACTCGATCTGGGGAGGGAGGATCGATTCCTTCCGGAAGTCGAACCGCTTGATCCGTCTCCCCGCCTCAACGGAGTTGCTGGAGGCCTGTACTTCGAATGTGACGAGCCAGCTCCGGTAGTAGAACCGGTGTGCAACGAACAGGCACAACACGAACATCCCGGCCGTCACAAGCAGCAACAAGGCGGCGAAGGGCATGGCCATGGCCGGTTCCCCTTTCGCAAAGAAGAAAAGAAAATCCGCCACCCAGTTATTCGGAAGGAACTTCAAAAAGCCGGGATCAAATTGTACCAGATACTGATCCACGTTCGGATAGTACATCGACACCCTGTTCACCAGCTTGATGGGGTTCGTGAACCGGAAGAAGAGAAAGACAAAGGCTGCGTACGACGAGCCGATCACGACCATCACTTTCCGGAACCCCCACCGGCTTGCGACCTTCATCACCGACATCAACACCAGCACCGCCAGGCAAGCCGAAAGGAACATAAACGGCACGAGGACCCCCACCAACACACCCAGAAACGTGTACCATGGATACCCGAAGTACGACCCGTAGCCGAACAACACCATGAACGCCACCAGGAAAAGCGTGGACGAGCTGTAGAGAAAATTGTCGAGGAACTTCAGGATGAAGATCTGGGTAAACGTCACCGGCTTGGTGAAGAGGAAATTCACCTCGGCCGACTTATAGAGCGTGGCGTAGGAGACGATGATGTTTCCCATGTTGACCGCCATGAAAAACACGAACAGCATCATCGAGATAAACCGGTGGTAGAGGAACAACCCGATGCGCGTTTGTTCCATGATAAACCGCGTCATCTCGTACGAGCCCACGTAGGCGACCAGTCCGAATCCCCCGAACACCAGGAGCGACCCGATCCCCCGGATGGCGGTCACCATCCGCGGATCAAACGTCGTCTTGAAGAAGGAAAGAAATTTATATTTGAGGATATGGAGAAGCATGGAAGAGTGCGACCCTCAAGGGAGCCGGGCCGTCTCCTATTTCGTCAATTCAAGGAATACCGATTCGAACTTCCCGTCGAACTTCTGTTTATACGCCGCAAGGTCCGATCGCGTACCCACGAACGCCAGGCGCCCGTGGTTGATGATCCCGATCCGGTCGCAGAGTTCCTCCGCCACCGGGAGGCTGTGGGTCGACATGAACACCACGATCCCCTCGCGCGATTTTTGTTTCAACGTCTCACGAACGATCTTGGCGCTTTTCGGGTCCAATCCCACCATGGGCTCATCGATAATCATCACCTTCGGTTCGTGGATGAGCGCCGCGGCAATCGTCGTCCGCTGGCGCATCCCTTGTGAATAATCCTCGGTCCGCTTATCCACCCAATCGCCGATCTCAAAATGCTCGATCAGTTCGTCCACCTTCTCCCGGATTTCCTTCTTCCGCATTTTGAACAAGCCCCCGACAAAATACATGAATTCGCGGCCCGTGAGTTTATCGTACAGGAAGGGCTGGTCCGGGATGTAGGCGACCGTCATCTTCGCTTCAATCGGTTGCGTCGCGGTATTGAAACCACTCAGGATGATTTCCCCGGAGGTGGGGGAAAACAGGCCTGCCATCATTTTAATGGTGGTCGTTTTTCCCGCGCCGTTTGGCCCCAGAAACCCGAAGAATTCCCCGTCGGGGATGATGAGTGAAAGATCATCGACAGCGGTGAAGCTGCCAAATTTCTTCGTGACGTGTCGAAGTTCGATCATAGGGCGAATGACATGGTGTTGAAATTGAAAACAGATCCTCTCCCGGTGACTTGCCGTCGGTCAGGTTCCCAATCCTTCAGGGGATGTTGGTGTCAGGTTCACAGCGCACCGCTTGGGCGGCGGAAGGAACATTCACTGCTTACTCCCACTCAATGGTCGCGGGGGGTTTGGAACTGATGTCATACACCACCCTGTTGATTCCCCGGACTTCATTGATGATGCGGTTGGAGGCGGAGGCAAGCACCTCGGGGGGGATACGCGCCCAGTCGGCCGTCATCCCGTCAACACTGGTCACGGCACGAAGGACAACAGAGTAATCGTACGTACGCCCGTCCCCCATCACTCCAACGGAACGTACGGGCAGGAGCGCGGCAAAGGCCTGCCAGATATCGTTATAGATCCCGGCCCGCCTGATCTCGTCGATAAAGATCACGTCCGCTTCACGGGCAAGGTGAAGTTTTTCTTTCGTGATCTCACCCAGCACGCGCACCGCAAGGCCCGGCCCCGGGAACGGATGACGCTCCAGGAACGATTCCGGAAGCCCGAGCTTCCTTCCCACCTCCCGAACTTCGTCCTTGAAGAGTTCGCGGAACGGCTCGATCAGCTTGAACTTCATGTTCTTCGGAAGTCCCCCCACATTGTGATGTGTCTTAATGGTCACGGAGGGACCTTTGAAGGAAACCGACTCGATCACATCGGGATAGAGCGTCCCCTGGGCGAGAAACTCGAACGGGGTGTTGGCAAGCTTCCGGGATTCTTCCTCGAAGACATCAATGAACGTCTTTCCCACAACCTTGCGCTTCTGCTCCGGGTCGGTGACACCGGCCAGGCGGGTCAGGAACAGGTCCGTCGCATCGATGTACGTCAACGGAATCCGGTAGTGCTCCCGAAACACTTCCACCACCTTCTCGCTTTCCCCCTTCCTCATCAATCCATTGTTGATGTGGATACACGGTAACTGGTCACCGATCGCTTTGTGGAGCAGGATCGCCGCGACGGAAGAGTCGACCCCACCGCTCAAGGCGCACAACACCCTTGACGTTCCCACCGTCTTCCTGATTCTCTCGATGGATGTTTCGATAAAGTGTGTGGAGGTCCATCCCCCCTTGAGGCCGCACACCTGGAAGAGAAAGTTGGAGAGAATTTTTGTTCCATTCTGGGTATGCGCCACTTCCGGATGGAACTGAACTCCGTAGATCTTTCGCTTGGGGTGGCGGATGGCGCAAATGGGGGCATTCGGCGTGTGCGCGATCGGTTCAAACCCGTCCGGTAGACCGGTCAACGCGTCCCCGTGGCTCATCCAGACCGTTGTCGATCCGTTCAGTCCGGCAAGCAAATCGTCCCCCTTATCGACCTGCAGGAGGGCCTTTCCAAACTCCTTCTTGGCAGAGGTATCAACCGTTCCGCCGAGCTGATCGGCAATGAGCTGAAGCCCGTAACAGATTCCCAAAATCGGAACACCGAGATCATACACCTGGGGGCTGGATTTCGGGGCGTCCTCATCATACACGCTCCACGGGCTTCCGGAGAGTATGATCCCCGAAGGGTTCAGCGACCGAATGGTCTTGATCGGGACGTTGTAGGGATGGATCTCGGAGTACACTCCCAGTTCCCGGACACGGCGGGCAATGAGTTGGGTGTATTGTCCCCCAAAATCAAGGACAAGGACGGATTCGGTGTGAGTCATTCTTCAATTGGAATTTCTGCAAGGGTGGAACCTGGTTTGTTTTCTCTCTGGAATCGAGCGACGACAATATAAAAAAATATCATCGCCAATTCAAAGGAGGGATCACGGAGGCGGAGAATCCATGATGCATCGGCATCCGAGTCTCGTTACTCGCCGATTGTCTTCTGAAATATTCAGGTCGACCAATCTTTGGGAAGAGGGCGCGGAACAAGCGGTGGAAAAACGATTTACGCGGGTCAAAAACTCAAAAATTAAATCCGTTTTGATCTGATTTTCCAGCGTCCCATGGAACCCGGTGAACCCGGGTTCATTCGTTCGCAACGACCTTTCCCAGTTGGTAGCCGTACTGGTATCGGACCGCCCGTTTTAACAGCTCCAACGGCAGCGAGCCGACACCAAGCAATGTCTCAATAAATTGTTTCTCGCTGAATTGTTCTCCCAGGGCTTGCCGGAGTTCCTCCCTCAGTTTCTCGATCTCCAGCCAGCCGATGATGTAGCTCGGCGCCTGCGTCGGCCACGTGGTGTAACGATTGACTTCGGCCTCTGCGGCAGACCGCTCAAGGCCGACTTCCTCGACGAAAAACCTGATGGCTTGTTCATACGTCATCCGGCCTGTATGAATGGAGGGATCGATAATGACACGCGCCGTCCTCCATAACCGCATGTGAAGCCAGGCAAGACTGTCGTCCGTCGTCTGGTAGAAACCGGAGCGGGCCATCCATGATTCGGCGTACAACCCCCAACCCTCACCATAGTAGGTGCTGCCGAACCGGGAACGGACCTTGCGGGAGCTTTTCATCGCGTACAGATTCTGCAGATGGTGGCCCGGATATCCTTCGTGCAGCGCGATCACGGTGATCCATCCCCGGTTTTGCGCGCGAAGTTTTTCCTCCACCTGGTCCGGACTCATTTCAGGAACGATATCGGTGACAAAAAACCTGCCCGTCGGCACCTTGTCCTGGATCGTGATGCCGCCGTACCCCGCCCATGCGTACGTTTCGCGCAAGGCCGGAGGCGTGGGGACAAACGTCAGGGTCTCGGGCTCGGGAATGGCGACAAGATCGAGGACCACCAGGAGCCGCCGTGCACGGTCCGACTGGACCCGGTAGGCTTCCATGATCCTGCCCGGCTCCGGGTGCCGCGACTTCATCTCCTCAATGACTTCCTTCCATGATTTTTCCGGATCGATCCGTTGCGCAAGATCTTTCAATAACTTCTTTGTTTCATTGTGGCGTCTCCACCCCTCCTCGATCAACTGCGCGGAATTGTATGGGAGAAAGTGAACTTCCTTCAATAACCAATCGTAATATTCCTCCCCCACTCCCCAGGAATCATCCTTCCCTGGCTTCAAGGTATCGCTCAGGAAGATCCGGAACCGCACAAGCGCGTGGCGGGTTTCTTCCGTAGAGTGAAGCAGGGCCGATCGCAGGGAATCCGGCGCCGCGGTCTTAATGCGGGTGACAAGAGGCTCCCCGAGGAATTCTTCATAGCGGGCTGCCGTGTTGACCGCAAGCCGGACCCACAGCGGGGGTGGTTCATGCAGCTGCCGCCGGCCGGTCTCCATGGCCACACGGGCATCATCGATGGCCTTCCGGATGTTTTTCCATTCCTCCGGGGTTGGCGGGCGCCGCCGGGCGACCTGCCCGTAGATCGTCCCCAACGTAAGGTATTGTCCCGGGATTCGAGCGGGGATGTTGAGGGACCGATCGCGGACCTCCCTTTTCAGCATCGCCTCCATCTGCTGCCAGTCGATTCTCTCGTCCATGGAAAGTTGACTTGTATCGATGGCGGTGAGTTCCCGCATTGCCCGGGAGGCACTGACGGCGCGCAGAGAATCGGCGGTTGCCGACAACCAGGCCATGGGTTCCGTGGAGGAAGGCCGGAGTGCGAACGCACCGTTGAAATAATCATCCAGAAAGGACTCAAACGCGCGGGAGGGGGATGAGGAAAAGAATCCGAGAGGGGAACATCCTCCGATTCCCATCATCACCATGAGGGAAAAAAGGACCAGGATCCAACGTGGCTTCATGATATTCCCCCCTTGTGGTAGGGAGAGGGGATACAACGGGAAATCCCCCATCCATGCTCCGCTCGTCAACGGAGCGATTGGCACATCGTCCGGCAATGTCAGGCGTGTGCGGACTTTCGCTTTCTCATCTCCCTCGCCTCGCGCATGATTTCTTCAACAAACCGGAGCCGCTCGTTTTCGTTCCTGATCTTGAGCAAGCGATCGCGCTTGCGGTCGAGCTCCTTCTTCGTTTCTTCATCAGGATTCGGCCAGAGTTGTTGAACCAACCACTCAAATGTATGAAGTGCCGCCATTTATTCTTCTCCTTGATAATCCGGCGTGTGAGATTTTTTCCGCATCGTGCGGATAACCGCCGTTGCCGCCATACAGATGACTGCGCCCACAGCCGCAAGACCCATATCCTTCTGTGCATCCCAGATGTCCCCCTGAGTCCCGAGGTACGCATCGCCCGCCTCCGGGCTCACCAGAACCGCCACCAACATCTCGATGATCTCGTACGCCCCGCTGAACGCCAGGGTGACGTCGAAGGGAAGGTAGTAGGCGAAAAACCCCTTCGTATGCGCCACCCGCAGGAAGATCTCGCGAATGGGATACGCCATCAATAATCCAAAACTGAAGTGCACCACCCGGTCAAAATGATTGCGCGAGAACCCGAATGCCTCCTGCATCCAAAACCCGATCGGTGTTTCCGCGTACGTATAGTGCGCCCCCACGGCATGGAGGGACATGAACAGGAAGATGAAAATGTAGGAAAAATCGGAGAGGGGAAACCGCTGGTACGTAACGATCAGGCCTGCCACGAATACCACCACGAGGATATTTTCCAGAAGCCAGTCATCAGGATACACCGGGTTGAGGGCAAGGGCAACCCAGAGGACGATGTACGTTGCCAACAATACCTGCACCAGCCGGTTCTCTCTGAAATTCGGACGGATACGCATGGTGGAGGTTGTGAACATGGTCATTACTCAGTGTTGCGGGGAAACGATGATTTTTTTCACCACCGATGGCATACGCCCGACCTCCAGCGGCAGCAAGTGGGCGGGGATTGACACTAAAAAAACAGAGATCAGAAGTCAGAGATCAGAGGTCAGAGGCTTTTGGATCGCCTTCAGACTTCTGTCTCTTTTCCTACTCGGTGTTCATCTCTGTGCCATCCGCGGTTTATGGTCTTTATGGAAACGGGAGCGTCAGCCGGATCGTGACCACGTCAGACAGCGGTCCGCGCTCGGAGTACCGGATAGGCTGGACACGGTAGGAGTATGATACATCGATCAACAGGCCTGAAGAATCGACTGCCGCCAGTGCGTCGAGTGTCGTGAACACGCGGGCTTCATACGCCCCTTCGTTTGCCTTTCTTTCGATGAGGTATCCCTCCTCTCCCCTGCTATTATCCTTCCACTCAACCCGGACGGCATTCCGGCCGATCCGTGTCGCTTTCACTTCCGTCGCCGCGAGAAGTTCACTCTCCGGTTCGGCATTCGTACCATTATCGTTGCTACATCCCATCATTCCAAAAACACATACTACACCCATGACCAGGCCGAATTTCATATCGTTCTCCATAGGAATGAACACAAAAAAGCTGCCGCAAGATCAAGTTTTTTGCACAAGGAATCAAGGATTTCGGCGGAAATTCAAGGGTGGACTGTCCTCAACACACGACGGGTTGAATTCTCCTGAGGACAATGGCACATCAGGAGTGTGAGAAAATCGGTGAAAACGTGGTACGACCACCATGGCACGCCACTTGCAGTTTTCTCAACTGTGAATGGAGCACACAAACAGCGGGGGTGACAAATGAAACGACTGATCTTGACCCTAACATTGCTGGCAAGCGCTGCAGGCACAGCCTCAGCGAACCACATGAATACGGCTCACCAACTGAGCGTGCGTATATCCGCCTCCTTTGGTGATGCAGGATATTTTTACGGATCGCTCGCACCGTATGGGGAGTGGATCGAGCTGGAGGATGGTTTCCACGTCTGGCGCCCTGCGCGGATCCGGAGAGGATGGCGTCCCTATTTGTATGGCCGTTGGACATGGACCGATTACGGCTGGTACTGGGTCTCCTCCGAACCGTTCGGGTGGGCGGTGTTTCACTACGGCCGGTGGTACTATGATGATTTCTACGGATGGGTCTGGGTGCCTGACCGTGTGTGGGGACCTTCGTGGGTCGAATGGAGATATAACAACGATTACCTCGGCTGGGCTCCCCTGCCGCCGTACGCAAGCTTCAGCTTCGGAATCGGCATCCGGTTTACGACGCGCTGGGTGGCACCGGTACATTACTGGAACTTTGTCCGCTACAGACATTTCTCATCCCATTCCGTCGGTCGCGAGGTGATGTCGGTGGAGCATTCACGACGGCTGATCGGGACGACGCGGTCGGCCGGCCGGTACGAAGTGAACGGGGACCGCGTGATCAACCGTGGTGTGGACCGGAATCTCGTCGAACGACGAGGGAAGATGAAAGTGGAACGCCTAGAGGTAACCGAAACGCGGAATCATGGAGAACGGATCGTGCGGGACCAGAATCGTGAAAGAATAGAAGTGTTCCGTCCGGGAAGAACCGAATTCGAACGGACACCGGAACGCATTAACGCACGCCGCGCAGAGCGGGGTACATCATTGGACCTGGAACGGATCGAGCGTCCGCGCCGTGAGAAAGAGAAGACTCGTGGACGTGATGATGTGGGGCAAGAGTCTCGCAGCGATGAAGGGCGCGGACGCATCGATAACCGCCAGGAAGAACGAAAGAAGAAGAATGACCAGGAGGGGGAGCAGATCAATCGCATGCCCCCGACGGACCAACGGAGGGACGGCTTTCCTCCGCGGATCTTCGAACGACGCGAGAGTAACTCACGCGACAGCGAACGACCCCAGGTGAAGCGCCCGAGTCCGACGGAACGGCGTGAGGTCCTCCGGGAGCGTCCACGGGAAAACCGGCGGGAGGTATCCCCGCCACAACAGCGACAGAAAAGTGAGCCGCAGCGATCGACACAAAAACGAGAGAGTCCCCGGGGAAGTGAGCAACGAGGTGGGAGAGAGCGGCGCAAGGACGGTTGAGGGGATGGGGACTCTTTAAATCAAACGGCGTCTTGTCCGGTGGGGGACAAGGCGCCGTTGTGTTTTAGGTGAAGTGTGTAAAAAATACCCACCACATTCTTAAAAAAATATAATGGTGTCGGGCGATTGACTTTTTCACTCGGGCGCAGTACTATAGTTCAGCGTTCGAGGAATCGTTCCCCACACCTCGATGGAGTCACCGGCACACTGAGGTCGACCGCGTTCGCGCACCGATAGCTGGATTTGTGAAGGAGAGCTTTATGCGGACACGATCACCGTTTCCCCTTTCATGGTTCCTCGCAGGGCTGTTCCTTGCCTGCATCGCCGACAACACTCTTTCCGTCACGACCACACCTGACCAACCGATCGACATAAAACTTCGGCTGGGCGAGCAGGTTCTGCTGCGTCCCGAAGAAGTCCTTGTCGAGTTCACCAGAACAGAAGAGGACAGCCGTTGCCCGGAGGACGTGGTGTGTGTCTGGGCAGGACGCGCGATCATAAAACTCCGACTCAATCCCGACCACCCCTCC
The DNA here is from genome assembly GCA_016192345.1 of Ignavibacteriales bacterium. Taxonomy (GTDB): domain Bacteria; phylum Bacteroidota; class Ignavibacteria; order UBA10030; family UBA10030; genus UBA6688. The sequence goes on from JACPUH010000042.1 coordinate 35,224, forward strand.
CCTTCTGAGTTCACGCTGACCATTCCGGGCACGATCAAATCCCCGTACGACGGTACCCCGTTCGACACGCTCGGTTACCGGTGGACGTTGCGTCAACTGAACCCCTATCCCCGCTCGTCCACGCCCCCCGGACCGATCCCGTATGAAGCTCTTTTGCGAATCCAAAAATTAGAGTGATGAAATCATGGAAAATTCCCGGTCCCTCTCTTGGGGTGTGAGGAGGGAGATAATCGTTATCTGTGACAGGGAGATTCATTATTCGAGACTCTGAACAATTCTAAATTCAATGTCATTCCGAGCGATGCGAGTCCCGAAGGGATCCCTTCGGGAGAATCCCACCGTCGAATGACATGTTCTTGCATGAGAGAGATTTCCAAATGATCCTGCTCGCTTCCTTTGTTTTCCTTCTGAACATCCCCTCTCCCGCGAGTTCCCCGGACGAGAAGCTGTTCTGTGGAGTATGCGGACAAAGGAACGTGCTGACGGCGGCATATTGCTTTGACTGCGGGACGCGTTTGGACCGAACCGCTTTGATTGCACGGCTTGAAACCCGGATCGCGGCAAGCGACTCCGGAATACAATCGCTTCGCCTGACCGGCGAGGAACTCGCCGCTCTGATTGACGCAAGGGCGGAGCAAAAATTACTGCAACTCCACAAGCGCGGGAGTGCAGGACGAACCACTCCCCTCACCGAAACGGAAAAGGTTTTGAACATCATTGCGCCAAGCTTGGTGGGGATTCTGGCCCTCATCCTGACTGCCCACATTATTTTTTGATCCGGAGGATCCATGAAACTCCCGGTTGCCATCTTCCTGATTGCGTTCTCCATCGGCGGGTGTTCCCCGAGCGACGGGCCCTCAACCGATCCGGTCTTATTTCAGGTCGAGGTCGATAGCATTGCACACGTCCCGAGCGTCGCCCTTGGCGACACGGCGGACATCAAGTTCTTTGGCACTGTTGGAACGGATGGGTGCCATTCCTTCTCCCACTTCCTTGTCATACGCCAACCCGCCTCGGTCGATTTTGCGGTTTGGGGAAAGAGGACCATGACATCATTTTGTGGAGACGTCATGGTGTATTTGAACGGCAATACGTACGGGTACATTCCCTCTCAACGGGGGATGCTCCAGATCTCCGTCCACCAGCCGGACGGATCGACGCTGAAAGATTCATTGCTTGTAGAGTGATGAGTGACATGCCCCGATGATACGCATTCAAAAAAGGAAAACCACAGAGTTCCACATGGAAGACACGAAGAAACAGAGAGGAGGAATATTGTGATGAAAATGACGCGCATGATTCTGGTGTTGGGGGTATTCCCCCTGGGGTGCGTTCTGAACGACGTGGAGGGTGAGTCGGATGTTGTCGGGACCTGGTTCACGGAACAGCGCTTCGAGATCCCCGGGGGCGCTCCGACCGATACGGTATTCCTCATCGACCGATTCGAAATGAGTTTCGGCGAGGATTACACAATGCAGAAGAAACGGGTTGTCCTCGAGGAAGAGACGCGGGTCCTCCTGGGATTCCGGTATGTTTCGGAAGGAACATACTCTGCAAACGGACTGCATTTGACGATGACCGAAGAAAAGCGCGGGGTGCATAGCGACACGGCCGGTATTTTCACCCCCGTGCTGATCCCCATGGCAGTGAGTCCGGCGACAGAGGTGGTGACCTATGCCATCGAAGGCGCGGCGCTTGTCTTCCGCTATCCCCCTTGTCCGCCGGATGCGAATTGCCTGGAGTCACAAACCTTCTTCAACTCATCCAGGTAATCCGTCACGCGGCCGATGAGGAAAGGCCTCTTCATACTACTCGTCCTGAGTTGCTCCTCCCCCCTTGCCATGGCACAGGAGGCCGGCATCGCCGCGTCCCAGATGTTTACGACGTACCGGCCTGTCGCGAGACCTATGGGGTTCGCTCTCTTCTACCGCTCCGCAGGGTTGCAGGGGGGATCGTCGTTCTCCCAGTTGACCTACGAATGGCATCATCACGAACGGACAGAGCGGGGAGTGCTGAGGACGGATGATTCCGATCAGGCGGCGGAGGAGACGATCCGCTCGACGACCACTTTCCACGCGTTCAAGTACACCTATTATGTTCTTCCGGTGCAAACGCCCGACATCGAAATGGGTATCGGGGGGAGTCTTCTCCTTGCCATACTCGACAAGGATCAGCAGGGACTCCGATCGGGGCGAACGCCCGTCTCCCTTGCCGCGCTGAAAGCCGGTTTCGGCGGATCGATGTACGTCTCCATCCCCACCTCCCCTGACACGCCGGTTGCCATCCGGGCAATGATCCAGGTGGAACGGCTTGGCCGCGGCATCCTGACGACGGAAAGCGAATTGAGGCCCCCGCTTCTCGTCGGGACCATCCAATTGGGAGTGTCGTACAGATTCGAACGGTGAGGCACGGGTGTGCAAGGTCGATCATGAAAGCAGGGAGAAAAAGATGACCCGCGAATCTGCGCGAATCGATGCCAATAAAGGAGTCACCACATGAGACACATTTACATTTGCCCGATCCTCCTTCTCTTTGTCCTCTCGGAGTCGTTTGGGCAATCGTATGGACTTGGGAACGCCGATCCGTCCGTCTTCTCGAGGTTCAGGATACCGGACACCGATCTCCGTTCCATCTGGATTGCGTCAAACCTGAGTTATAATTCCGACAAGTTTAGCTCCCTTTCTTCCGGGTGGGGCAACAAGAATAGCTTTTTCTTCACTAACCTGAGGCCCTCGTATTACCTCATTCAGGAAACCGACGATAGATTCTTCCACCTCAATTCAAGCGTCGGCGTCTTGTACCGGCGCAGCACTCAGGAAGATGAAGGCCCCGGACTCCCCGCCAATTATTATTCAAAATTGAACACCTTTGAGACAGACCTTCAACTCTTTGGCGTCTATCGGAATTACACAGGTCCCGGCGAGACGTTTTATTCGCTCGAATCAGATATCACGGTTCAATTCGTCGAATCGAGGAGAGATCAACCGGTCAGCAGCATCGAGAATCAGTACATGGGTCAGAAGCAGCAGTCCTACCGGGTCACTGTGGGAATCGGTTCGGGAAAAATGAGAAACGTGACCCCGGTGGTCTCCGCGCTCAGGTTCCAGGAGAGACTCAAGCAGCTCAACCTGATCAGCGGGGACCTCGGTGAAAGGACCATTGAAGCGCTGGCCCAGCAATTTTACCGGCAGGGTTATTATGGACAGGTCCACGTCAGGCCCGATAAATTCTTCTGGCAGGAGGTCGGGCGGACATTGTCTGCGGAGGGCGTTTCGCTCGACGGGATCAACCAGTACGGAAACTCCTACCTCCGGGAGACCCCGGGGGAATTACGGTTTGAGAGAAATGAGGGGGCCGTCGGCGTCATTGGCCTGCAATTTATGTACGACAACACCTATGATTCCAATTCCTTTCCGAGGATCTTCGAGCGATTCTTTCTCCTTGCAAACCTCTCTTTGGGCTACAGTCATGAGCTCACCCTGAACTCACAGGTGGCCTTGAACTTCTCCGTCAGTGCAGGTCCCAACCTGACGAAGAATTCGGCCGTCAGGCAACTCTATGCGGCCGATGCGAGGCTCGGCTACGCATATGAGCTGACCGACCGGCTTGTCGTGATGTTTGACAACCGGTTCACCCTCTCCTTCTCCAACGCGAACCGACAAGGGAGAGACCTTACGAACACCTTCAGCGCGGCGATAAGCTACTTTGTCGAGGATCAACTGTCGCTCACCGGCTCTTCCACATGGCGGTTTACCGACGTCAAGTATGCCTCCACATTCATCCATGAGGAGCGGATCAACAACAATGTCCAGGTTGGACTCTCCTACTATATTTGGAGAGGGTTTATTCAGAGTCCGATGTAGAGCAGACAATCGAACCGTTTTTATGACAAATCCCTCGGTCATAAAATGACACTGATGTGACAAGAGAACTGGTTTATTCATGCAAGAACCGACGTATCCCACGCTAAATTTGTTGGACCCTCGATCCATGGGTCGCCTAGAACCTGAACGAGGAAATGAGATTGTCAAAGTGTATCTGGGAGGAGAATAAACAGAGAGGAGGACAAAATGAACATCAGATTTTATTTGGCCGTTATTGCAATAGGTATTCTGCTCACGGGGGGTGCCGTTCCCGGATATTGCCAAGAGCCAACGTGGGAGAAAACTCAAGGACCTTCAGGTGGGTTTGTACAAAGTCTCGCTTTCCTCGAAGACAGCCTTGTTTTTGTTGGCACGGGTAATATTGGGATCTTCAGATCGACGGATCGGGGGACATCATGGACTCATGCGGGGCTGACCACCATAGGCATTACCACTCTTTTCATAGACTCGAGCAATAACGTTTTCGCGGGATCGAGACATTATGGGTTGTACCGATCAACCGACAAAGGTCTGACATGGTCGCAGGTTGGACTTACGTTCCTGACAATCCATGCACTGGCGTCAGATTCAGCTCACGCACTTTACGCCGCGACAGACAGAGGTGTGTTCCGGTCTATCGATGGGGGCACTTCATGGGTCGGTACGACCAGCAGTCCGAGTGACACGATTTCCCTGTCGATAGCCGTTGGCCCAACTAACTCCATTTTTTGTGGAACGAAGGAGGAAGGACTATTCGTTTCGACAAATGCGGGAGAGGAGTGGGACATAACTTCACTCCCGGCTTCCACAGTATGGTCCATCGCCATTGATACCGAGACGCGTGTTCTGGCGGGAACATCGGAAGGGATATTCCGATCAACTGATGTCGGCGCAAGTTGGACAAAAGTGAACGAAGGAGTCATGGACTCAACAGCGCGGGGTTTTGCCCTCCAACCCAACGGAAATATTTTTGCTGTCGCAAGCCCGACACATCTCCTGCGATCAACGGATGGGGGCGACACATGGATAACCTTCGAAGAACCTACAAACGCCCCGATCCGGTGCGTCGCCGTTTCACCGGACAGTTTTCTGTATGCTGCGACATACGGCGACGGTGTTTTTCGAGCCCCACTTGAACTCGATTCCTGGAATCAAGTCTATTTCTTTCAACCTGGCATCAGTTCTCTCCTGGAACTTCCCAACGGTCATCTTTTTGCCGGCACTCCAAACTTTGGCGTATTTCGATCGACCGATCGCGGCAGTTCATGGCATTCCTCCAGTACCGGAATGACTGATTTCTATGTTTATACCCTCGCTGCTTCACCGTCGGGAATGATTTTCGCAGGTACAAT
>JACPUH010000038.1 GCA_016192345.1 Ignavibacteriales bacterium
ATAAAGAAAAACACCATGACAAGAAAGATTCTGCGCTGGATTGCGGTCATACTCATCGTTGCAGTGGTTTTCACTTCGGTGGTGTATTTCCGGGACATGAACCGGGCTTACGAGCGGGTCAGTGGGAAGAGCATCGTCATCGGCTCACCCTATGGGGATATCGAATACACCGAACGCGGATCCGGTCCCCCGGTTCTCGTGATCCATGGTAGCGGCGGCGGATTCGATCAGGGTGAGCTCATTGCCGAGGCTGTGCTCAATGACCAGTTCCGTTCGATCATACCGTCACGCTTTGGATATCTCCGGTCGACGTTCCACGAAGGAGCGACCTTCGATGACCAGGCACATGCTTATGCGTACTTGCTTGACACACTGGGGATCGGCAAGGTTGCGGTCGTGACCCTCTCCCATGGAGGTCCTTCGTCTCTCCTTTTCGCTGCATTGCATCCGGAACGTATATCCTCCCTTACCCTCATCTCCGCCGGCGTCGCCTCTTCACCGACACAGAACCAGGAGGAGGCAAATCAAAAGGGGGATATGCTGACCACGATTTACAAGTACGACCCGCTCTACTGGGGCATGACGAAGCTGTTCAGGAAACAATTCATGAAGCTCATGGGAGCCAACGATGACGTCATTGTCGGCCTTTCCGCCGAACAGCGCACCTTGATCGATCACGTCATCGACTTTATGAATCCTGTTTCGCCCCGATCCGCGGGCGTCAACTTCGACAACAAGGCAGCCATGCCGAATGAGCGGATTGCCGGGATCGGCGCCTCCACCCTGATCCTCCATGCGGCCGACGACGCACTGCAGCTCTTCCATAACGCGGAGTTCGCCGACTCCACTATTCCGGGGGCACGATTGGTTCGATTCGAAAAGGGAGGCCACTTCCTCATTGCAGTCGAACAATCGGCCATCCGCACGCACACGCAGAAGCATATCCTCGACCACACACCGTGAGACCGGGCGCGCTCACATTGACAGTCCTGGTCTTTCTGATCCTGTTCCCTCTTGGAACGAACGCACAAGAACCCGATGGAAGACCGGATTCCCTGCGAACCGGGGGAAGCAATCTGCGTATGGCGTTGGTCTACACCTCTGCGTACTATGCCGGTTCCATGTTCATCCTCGGCAAGACATGGTACAAAGACAGGAGCATCGTTCCCTTCCACTTCTACGATGACACCAAAGCCTATTTGCAGGTCGATAAATTCGGCCACGCGTTCGGCGCCTATGTCTACAGCTATATCGGATATCATTATCTCCTGCATGCAGGACTCTCGAGAAACGAAGCTCTCCTGTACGGCGCGACCCTTGGCTTCGTGCTGCAATCCCCCATCGAGATCATGGACGGCATTCACGAGGGGTACGGTTTTTCCTGGGGGGATATGGCGGCAAATGCAATGGGTTCCGCATTTGTGTTGGGGCAGGAATTACTCTTCAACGAACAGGTTGTGAAGTACAAGTTCAGCTACTTGCGTTCCGGCTATGCCGACCAGGCCAACGGCTACCTCGGGTCCTCCCCGCTCGATCGCCTGCTGACCGATTACAACGGGCACACCTACTGGTTCTCCATGCCCGTACGGCGAGTCGTGGGGAGTGACATTGCGCCTCCCTGGCTTAACATTGCCGTAGGATATGGCGCCAATGGAATGTTTGGGGAATTTGAAAACATCTCCCGCTACAACGGTGTCGATATCCCGAAGACAACCCGTTATCGCCAGTTGCTCTTCTCACTCGATATCGATTGGACCAGGATAGAGACCGGTTCTTCGCTTCTGGATACGATCCTCAAAGGGCTGACGTTCGTGAAATTGCCATTCCCCGCCTTTGAATACAACTCCATGGGAAAGCTCAGATGGTATTGGCTGTATTATTAGAATAGGGAGGACAGGCAACCTACTCATCGCTCGATGGCTGCAACAGTAACCACACTCCCATCAGAAGCGACTTTTCGAATCCTCGGTAACCACTCCCTCCTGTTATCTCCCGGGGTGTGAAAATACTCAAGCACGTATACGTCGCTACCGTAGACAGCGACTCCCGTCGGCGACCATGGGCTTGATGCCCGCAGAACGGTCGTAACCTTTTTGTCCGCACTGATTTTCAGGACGGCCCGACAACCCGTGGCCGCCACGTACACGCTTCCCCCCGCGTCAACATCAAGTCCCCGAAAATACGGCCCAAGGTGTGCCCCCACCTCAGGCACCGAATCGCAGCCGGTCAGCATGATGTTATCGATAAAAGTCGTAATCTCACCCTTCGGAGTGATCCTCCTGATCGCTTTGTTTTCCGTATAGTAAAGAGATCCATCCGGACCTGATGCCATGCCGTTCAGCCAGCGAAGCGGACCACTTTCGGTGTTCGCGGGGAGTGTCTTAAGGATTGTAGTGGTCCCTGCAGGTGAGAGTCGAAAAATCTGCAATTGTTTCCCGCTCGAAAGCCAGGGATAATACAGGCTCCCATCACTCCCGACAGTAACCGGAAAGTCACTGGAGAGGAGGAGTGTCGGGTCACCTCCGACCCGCGTAACCGTTGCGCCACCGGATGAGAAGTATGGCAGGGTCACATTGGCCAGTCGACCGTCGATGTCCATTGCCATCCAGTGATAGGCAGGCCCTGAAAGACGCGTGAGTTTGCCTTTGCGGTCGATTTTCCAAACGCCCGACCCCGTGTCAACGAAATAGACATTCCCTCGCCGGTCCACAACGATCCCGGATCCCGGGTGACCGAAGACTTCGTCCGCAATGCCAAACAACAGAAAGCCGAAAAGTGCGATGATGGCCTGTTTCATAGTTATCCCTTCCTGGATGAATGGCATATGCCCGGCGACAACGCGTGTAATCCTTCCATCCCTAAGATGCCGGCGGAGCTTTGAGGGTTTGAAAAGTGGACTTCGTATAATCCCCCCATAAAATGTAAAAGCTCCCAAGATGAGATTTCCCACGAATCTACGCGAATCTGCACTAATAACTGAAACTGGGCGGTGGCTGAATCATTTTTTGTGAGGATTCGTGGGAGACTTTTTAAGTCTTTTTTCGGAACGCGGCACTAGCTGGAGTTTGGGGGAAAGGAGCAATCGGCAAAAGCGGAGGCCTGACCTATGGAAAAAACCGCTAAGTTGGGAACCTACCTGCCTTCCTCTTTCGTTCAAGATTCCTGAAGTGCTCATCCAAAAGACCCTCATTTTTTTGGGATGGATGTCGATTTCCCCCTCTTTCATTCGACTAAGATAAAAGAACCCAAAACCAAAAGGAGTCCCCAATGAAAATCACCATCGAAACTGTCGTAAAAGCCAAATTGGGCCGCGTCTGGGATGCCTGGAACAACCCGACCGACATCACGCAGTGGAATACGGCCCAGGATGACTGGCACACCACACGGAGCGCCGTCGACCTGCGCGAAGGGGGAAAATTCCTGGCCCGCATGGAAGCCAAAGACGGCAGTCAGGGCTTCGACTTCGAAGGAACGTACACCCGCATCGTCCCTCACAAACTGATCGAATACCGGATGAGCGACGGACGGGAAGTCCGGACCGAATTCATCGAGCAGAAAGAGAGCGTCAAGGTCAGGGAGACGTTTGATGCAGAGACTGAGAATACACCGGAGCTTCAACGGCAGGGCTGGCAGGCAATTCTCGACAACTTTAGCCGGCATGTGGAGGCGAAGGCTTGAAGACAGCTCAAGAGGGCTGCTGCCACACTGCATAGAGCCATAGGATCAAACCAAGTGTGCCAGTTCCGGCACTTGTCGATTATCTGAAAAATTAGCAGAAGCCATCTCAAAAACATTTTGGCCAGCCGGGGCGTACAACAATACGTACGTGAGCACGTTACTTATTGGAACCGTGCCCTTTTGAATCCCCAGAGTTCTTGTCTTTGTGCTTTCTGCGCATTTTTGTGGCAATGAAAAACCAAGAGGGTTTTTTGAGACCAGTTCTAACCAAGGAGCCTATCATGTCCATCCGTTCTAAAATCGTATTCATCATCGGCGCAGTTGTCGCCATTGCTGCTGCACCCGTTGCCCGGGCGCAAGAACCTGTCGCCAAACCGGATACCAGCGGATACGTCGCCGCCAACGGCATAGACTACTGGTTCGAGATCAGGGGTAAGGGGGAGCCGCTGCTCCTGCTCCACGGAGGACTCATGTCGAGCGGCCTGTTCGGCCCGACGCTCACGAAGCTCGCCGAACACCGCCGCGTCATCAGCGTCGATCTCCAGGGGCACGGCCGCACGGCGCTCGGCAGCAGGAAGATCCGCCTCGAGGATATCGGCCGTGACCTCGGCACGGTGATCCGGAAGCTCGGCCTTCAACAGGTCGACGCGATGGGCTATTCGTTCGGGGGCGGCGCGGCGTTACAGCTCGCGGCGCAACATCCCACGCTCGTCCGACGGTTAGTCATCGTGTCCGCGCCGTACGCGCAGAACGGCTTTTTCGCTGAAATGCTGCCACAGCAGGCGGCGGTGGGCGCGGCAATGGCCGATGCGATGAAGGATTCGCCGATGTACAAGTCCTATGCCGCGATCGCACCGCGCCCGCAGGATTTCCCGCGCCTGCTCGACGCGATGGGGGAGCTCATGCGCCAACCCTACGATTGGTCGGCAACCGTGAAGCAACTCGCCATGCCGGTCATGTTAGTGTACGGCGACGCCGACATGGTCCGGCCCGAACATATCGTCTCTTTCTACCAGCTCCTCGGCGGCGGACTTCGGGACGCCGGGTGGATGCGCGAACACATGTCGAAGAACCGGCTTGCCATCCTGCCGGACCTGACGCACTACGAGATCGGTGCGGCACCGATCCTGGCCCCCACAGCGCTTCAGTTTCTCAACGCGAAAGGCCCCGGGCAGACCCAAAAGTGAGGCTACAGATGTCGCCGGTCGTGGAATGCGGGCGCATCCAGAACGCATCTCAATAATGAATTATCCACTTGTCATCGAAGGAGAATGAGTTTTTTGGAAAGCACGTGACCGCCCGCTTCCAATCGGTAGAAGTACACGCCGCTCGCCGCTCCTTGAGCATCCCAGCGAACTTCATGCCTTCCCTGTGGCATGTCCGCGTCCAACAGCGACACCACTTCCCGGCCGAGCAGATCGTACACCTTCAAGGATACACGTCCCGCCGCCGGTATTGAAAAGCGTATCAAGGTGCTGGGATTAAATGGATTCGGATAGTTTTGTGCAAGGGAATATTCCCGCACAACTCCCGCATCCCCCTCGTCGATTCCTGTCGCAATGGATCCCTGGTAGAAGACAATCCCCGTCCCGGGAGCGTTCATTTGCCCGGAGGCAAGCACAATGCGCGTCCCGGATTTGTTGATGAAACAGAATTGTCCACCCATGGGCTCCGGCAGCATCGCGATCCGGGTCCCATCGTTGGTATATAACTCATTGAACAGCAGGAGGTGCTTGTTGTCGGCGGAGAAGTATCCTGCCTTCGTCCCCTTGACACGCCAAAGCGGTTTTCCTGTTGCGGTTTCGTACACCCACGTTCCTCCGAAGGCAGCGGCCGCCAGGTACGTTCCGTCCGGCGAGAATGCAAGCCATTGGCCGATCACTCCCTGATTGAAGCTCCAGACCCGCGCACCGTCACCCGTCCGTGCAACGGTGAGATCGCCACTTTTGCCGATCGAGGCAATCAATGTTCCGTCCGGAGAAAGGCGTAATCCGTAGTGGAGCGGCCATGAGGAGATGTTGGTCCTCCAGATCGTCGTGCTGTCAGCGACGCGGAACTTGTATAACCACGGATCGCTTCCGACATAGACGAACTGGTCGTCAGGCGAGAATTCCGTTCGGCGCACCTGTCCTTTGAGGAACTTTCGCCAGATAATCTGACCGTTTGTCCGGTTCAGCAAATAGAAATCCCCCTCACCGCTTCCAACGGCGAGATATTGTCTTGTGTTGGAAATGCGGATCTCGTTGCTGCTGTGTCCGATAAAGTAGGAACCGGTGGGGAAGTTCTGCAGATCAAACGGGCGCTTCCAGAGCAGAGAGCCTGTCGCGGCATCAAGAAGCCCCAGTTCGGGCTGGGTGGAATGCTTCTGAGCATAGGCGGCAAAGGCGCCATCTTCACTGATGGATGCTCCCCACGAATCATACCCCATAGGATACTCCCACAGTGAAGTGCCGTCGGTGTTGTACAGCATGAGTTTCGCGTTCGACCGAACGCTTTCATTCGGCCAGATCTCCATCCCCTGTGTGAGGAGGATCCGCTCTTCATCGGCGGTCACACTTCCCTGCCAGAATCCGAAGTCAACATTGACGCTCTTCATCTGTTGGAACTGGGCGGGTTGAGATGACATCGGGTGGAGCACGAGCTGATATTGTCCGGTGAAGTTCGTATCGACAAAGGCATACGCTTCGCTATACCCCTGTTTACTCGCCTTGAGCATCCATTTGGAGTGCGCCGGAACGGAGTAGCTGAATCCTCCGTTCGCCCCACTCCCGTTGGGGAGGCTGAAGTCCGTGCCGGTCTCCAAATTGACCTGTGCATCGGCAACCGGCGCACCCATCTGATCCACCACCCTCCCGTTGATGTTGTGGGTTCCCGTGATATTCAACCGATTGAGTACGTTCACAGTGAACGATAGGGTAACCCGGAGGGAGTCTCCGGGATTGCTGTGATTGAGGAACGTGAAGGCAACCTGCCGGGTGTGTTGACCGACCGGCAGTTGGTTCAGTTTCCCCGTTGCACCATCCAGGATGATCGTCACCGGAATCTCTTCTTGTGGAGAGAGATAGAGGACCGGGGGTTGTGGAAAGATGGGGGCCTCCTGATTTGTTTCAATGACAAGCGTTCGTACGTCGACGACCAGGTCTGTCGCGCCGCTGTTTTGAACCGTAAATGTGTGTTTCAGCGCGACATCGAGGGGGAGCGTGGCCGGCAACGGTGTGCCGGGATCGACACGGAGGGCACTTATGACCTGGGCAAGGAGTGGAATGTCGGCAAGTGCAACACCAAAGATCAGGATCGTCAGGAGAAGATACAATCGACTGGCTGTCATGTGTTGGTCCTCCATACGGATGCCGGTTAACCTGCTTGTAAGTAAGATCGATCTGAAATACCGATCACACGGTTCAGTCAAGAGCCGTGCCCGGAGAAACAACACTGAGCATGGGGCGTTTCGTTAAGTCTCTAAGAGGAGTTTTGAAGATTCTACATTTTACAGATCAGGAGTGACTGTAGACTGAGGGGCGGGCGAAATCAAGGCCTGTATGGCGGGAAGAAATTTCAGGAGGTTGTTCTTTATGATCTCAAGGGACTGAAGCCCCTGTCTGTTTTGGGGTTTTTCATAGCCCCGACCTAAAGGTCGGGGCTATCTGCTTCTCAGGATTCCGCGCAGCGGGATTACAAAAAGCGGAATAGCCGCGCCCTTTGAGGCGTGGATAAAAAGCAATGAAAACATGAGGGGCTTTAGCCCTTTCCACCTGTTTTTGAGATCGGTTCCAGTTAGATGTAACCGAACACCGGCGGAAAGATGATTACGACGATGGCCGCCCACACGGCATACACGGGCAGGTAGTTCGTCTGCCATCGTTCGAGGTCCGTAAACGGTCCGCGTTCCCTCAGAAAACGGACGTACAGGAGGGCAGACCACGCGAGATTGACGAGGAGGATTATGTTCACACCCAAACCGGCTACCCGGTTGGGGGTGAAGCCGAACTCGGTGATGCGCGCGGAGATGGCCCAGAGCGCCACCGCGTCGGCCAACAGGGCGCTCACAACGAGCACCACCTGCATCACATCGAAAGCGCCGGGAGGCAGTTGGGCGTCACGGGCGGAAACGGAATAGAGCAGCAGACCCAGGACGACCACCAGGAGGAGGTCGAAGGCAATGAGGAGCTCACGCTCGATGCTCACCCCGCGTCCGGTCACAACCAGCGTCACGAGGAATGTGACCAGTAAGATGGTAAAGAAAGGGGTGAAGAGGCGCGTCAACACGGGGGCCATGTTCTCGATCACGCTCTGCTTGGCCTCCACCAACCAGGAGGCGACCAGAACGGCCCCGGCGGCTCCGCAGGGGATCAGCCACGATTGAATGAACCATTCGGCGTTGATCCCGATGGTCTGGAACATCATAACGAGGAATCCGGTGAAGACCCCGCCGCCAAGCGCGATCAGCACGTAGTAAATGAACAGTTCACCGGAGAATCGAATGAAGTCCATGCGTCCCGCAACTTCAAGCCAGCGGCCGCCGGCGTAAGCGATTCCCACTACGACCCAGAGCGCGATCGGCAGGTGCAATACCGTCAGCACCTCGGTGTAACCATGCGGCGCGAAGGGATAGACGTTGGCGAACAATCCCGCTGCGATGAACACCACGGCCAGCCAGACGACCGTTTTGGTGCCGAGCCCCCGCTTCCAGGCGAAATAGCCGGTCAGGAGGGGTAGCACGAACAAACTCGCGTTGCGAGCGTAGAAGGCGGCATCTTCCTGCAACCGCATTCCGAAGAGTTCGGGTAGTTTAAGAAGCATGGCCGCGGCCACCGCGATCCCAAAAACGATAAACGCATCCGAACGCACCCCCACCCCCTGCTCTTCGACATCCGAAGGGAGAACGACAAGCTGTTTCCAGAGGCGCTCCGAGTGCTCGCGGGCAAACTCCCGCGAGAGAGCGTCGAGCGCCCCCATGCGCTTCACGGCAACAAGGAACGCTTCATCGGTGGAGAGTCCCGCTTTGATCAGAGCGGCGACCTGTTCGCGCAGGTGGTCTTCGAGTTCTGCCACATCAACCGAGTGGATTGCCTGCCGGCGCAGCAGGTAGCTCCGCCATTGGCCGATTTGCTCTTCGAGTGATGGGTTGTTTGAGGATATCGACATTATTCAGACTCCGTTGTGGTTACTTTCTTTCGAAAGTGATGCTGGATCCAATGACCGACAAAAGCAAAAAGTAATCCATTGAAGAATGAAGCGAGAACTACAATTCCCGGGGCAAGCTCGTCTGAGGGCGGGATATTGTCAAGGACAATCAATTTGAACATCAAAAGAAAACTAGCCACACCGAAGATAAAGCCACTGATGCTGCCCGTCTTGTTGTTCAAATGGTATTTTCTCCATCGAGACTACCGGTCAAGCACGAAACCCTAAGCACGAAGGTCTAAACAAATTCAAAATTCGAATAGGGATTTCAATGCATGCTATTGGTGAGGGTTTAGTATTTAGAACCTTTGGATTTGTTTCGTATTTTGTGCTTCGGATTTCGGATTTCTCTCTTTTCCAGATTCCCCGCAACGTCGCGTCCACCGCCTGCCACTGCCTCCGTTCCTCTGCGAGCTGGGCTTTCCCTTGAGAGGTGATCCGGTAGTATTTGCGGCGGCGGCCCGACTCCGCTTCTTCCCACCGCGCCTTGATGTAGCCGAGCCGCTCGAGCCGGTGCAGAACGGGGTAGAGCATCCCGTCCGTCCACTCCATGTCCCCCCCGGACAATTCCTGAACCCGCTTGATGATGGCGTAGCCGTAGCTGTCCCCTTCCGAGAGTATCGCAAGAACGATTGGGGTCGAGGAAGCGGCAATCAGGTCTTTGTTGAATTCCATGATCGTAGGCGTTGAACGGTGTTTATGACTCAGGAGCGGTTATACGTAGCGCCAATATACATAGTAGTTCTATGTATGTCAAGTATTTTTTCCGAGAAGACATTCGCGAGGGGGGGAGTTGCTATGATATGATGCAGATGCCGCGCGGGGTGCTCGAAGAACTGCGGACAATCACTACTTCATTGTTTTCCCCCCGGGAGATACTGCAATCCTGGAAATCTTGAGAATCCAGGCATGCTTACAAGGTGGACGCTCCCGGAACACCTTGGGAATGTCGACCTCGAACCCATGTTCCAGAATGCGCCAGGCAAGTTGCAGATCGGATCCCAACATCGTCAGTTCTGCACCATCGGCGGGACGCAAGAGAGATGCCCGAATCTTCTCGGGAGGACTTATCTCACCCTCTTCCGCGAGGTAGATGACATAGGTGGTTCCATCTGCGAGTTGAGTAAACCGGACATTTCCTTCGCGGTGCGGCAGCACAGGATGAGTGCCATAGATCGCTTCGCCGTTGATTTTCATCCATGCGCCCATTCCAAGGAGGCGGTCATAGGCATCCTCGGCCCACTCACCCTCAGGGTCGGGCCCCACGTTCAAGAGGAAATTTCCGCCTTTTGAAACGACGTCCACAAGAAGACCGATCAACTCCCGGACTGATTTGTATTTGTCATTCGGCACGAAGGACCAACTGGTGCCCATCGGCATGCAGGTTTCCCAGGGATATGGGAGAGTGCTCTCCGGAACCATGTTTTCAGGCGTCAGGTAGTTCTGATACGCTCCGGGCACAGCACGATCAACAACAATCAGACCCGGCTGCTTCTCGCGCGCATTCCTGACGATCGACGGCATGTCGATATCCTGACTTTGGGGAAAGACCGCGTACTCGGCATGCAGCTTTTCGCGGATGATCTCCTCCTCCGTCTTCGTTCGAACCCAACCCGCGTCCAGCCACAGGATGTCTATCGTGCCATACTCCGTCATCAGCTCGTCAATCTGAGTCTGAGTGAACTTCACAAACTGATTCCATCGTTCCGGGTAACGCTGAATACTGTAGTTTGGATTCCTGTCCGGTGTTGCAAAATTCTGCCACCAATAGTAGGGACTATGCCAGTCGGCCTTTGAAAAGTACGCACCAATCATGAACCCCCGATTTCTGAACGAGTCGAAGATCTCTTTCGCGACATTTGCACGCGGGTCAGAATGAAAGGGGCAATCGGGACCGGTGATCCTGTACCCTGTCGTCTTTGTATCGAACATGCAGAATCCGTCGTGATGTTTCGTCGTGAAAACGACATATCGCATCCCGGCGGCTTTCGCTGCTTCAGCCCATTGGGCCGGGTGGAATTTGACGGGATTAAAAGTCTTGATCAAATCCTGATAGCGGGCCTTGTACTCCGTGTAACTGGAGTCGCTCCTTCTTTCCCACGGTTCGTCTTCCGAGCCAAGGGACCACGATTCCACAATTCCCCATTGACTGTACGTCCCCCAATGCATGAGGAGACCAAATTTTGAATCCCCCCATCTCTGCAGTTTCTCTAACACCAACGTGTCTGTTTCGGGATAATACTTCTGCAGGTGTTCCTGGGACAAAGAGATGCTCAAGCCGGTGATCAGAAGTATCACAGCTTCAATGAGCGTTTTGAGGCACCGGTTCGCAAAGGGACGTACCATGATCGGCGGGAAAGCCATAAGCGATGATACAACGAACAGATGGAAAAAGCAAAAAGGGGGTGGCTTACTTCTGTGCAACGTTAGACTCTTGGCGGGTCTCGGAATCCCCAGGTGGAGGTGCCTTTCGCAATTCGCAGCAATAACAACGTCATCCCGACAGTGCGGAATTCACCCGGGTAAATCGGCGAGAATCGCGAAGGGCGCTTTGTCTCCGAGACACGAAGTTTGCTGTTCCCCCCGGGACACACAATTTCCACGGAGCGAGTTGCCGACGCAGAAGATCTTTGTGAGACGTCCATTGATTCA
>JACPUH010000050.1 GCA_016192345.1 Ignavibacteriales bacterium
AATGAAACAAAATGAATTTTCCATCGGGTGACCAGTCTGATGGGTTTTTGTCGTATCCTGTTTCCAGAAGGAGTTGCTCACTGGAAGCGCCGCTGGAGACTTTCTCGTAGAGATCGGTGTGGCCTTTGCGATTCGACGCAAACACAACACGGCTTCCATCGGGCGACCAAACCGGAAACCATTCGACAGCCGGATCAAAGGTAAACCGAGTGTTCACACCGCGGTCGATCTCATAGAGCCAAATGTCCGAGTTGCGCGCTCCCGTATGATACAGATCCATCGCAATCCTCCGGCCATCCCGTGAGAGACGGGCACTGACAAAAATCTCCGCATTTCTGAGAGAGAGTATTTTCTTTCCTTTGAGATCCATCAAAGCCAGTTCCGGCGTTAACGATGCGCTGAGTCCCTGATAGATGAGAACACCCGTGTGCGAAACTGAGAATGATGCAACGCTGTACCTTGCGTTGAAGTGGACTCCGACACCAATCGGAAACGGATCTCCTTTCAATTCGAGCGCGTCAAGATCGAACGGATGCGCCATGAGGGAATTCTCCCGCATATACAAAAGGTGCCCTGATGCGTAGGCAACATTCGATGTTCCCGCAAGTAATCGTTTGTTCACGGTTCCATCAATCGAAGCGACAACGATGGCATCCAGTTCGCCGCCACTCCCGATCGCCGCTGTTCTCGAGAAATACATGAAGTGTTTTCCATCGGGCAGGAAATAAGGCCAGCGGTGTGTCTGCTCATCGCGTGATTTGTCGAGTGTTGTGACTTCTTTGGGAACTCCGCCGGCATCAGAAACCTGTGAAATTCCGACCGTTTGATCGACCGGAAGCACGATGATGCCATTCTTGCCCCAGGAACCGCCGCGTGGAGTGACAACATCGCAGATGCTAAAGGGCGGGCCGCCGGTTGCCTCGATCTTCTTCAACTTGCCCCCTGCGAAGAACGCGATCGAACGATTGTCGGGCGACCAGAACGGGGACACGGCTCCTTGCGTCCCGGGCATCATCGATGCTGAAAGGGCACTGAGCGGTCGAACCCAGAGATTTCTCCTCCCGAGACTGTCTTCCGCGACAAAGGCGAGCTTGCGACCATCGGGAGACAGGGCAATGTGGCCGCCGCCAAAATTACCGGCGAGTGCATTTTTCTCAGGCAAGGGCACAAGGGCACGGACAACTTCGCCCGACATTCCAGGATCGTCCCCTCTGAAAAAGAGCAGTGACACGACCGTTGTACCGAGAAACAGCAGTGCCAGTCCCATCCACAAAACTCCGGGAATTCGGTCGAACAGGTTCTTCGAACCACTCTTTTCCTCTTGCGTCCGGACTTCGCGGGAAACCGGTGTGGCAGCAATGCGTGTGCGGCTCATCCGTTGCCGACTCGATTCCCGGGTGAACCGCTTCAGTTCTTTTGAAACGTCCTTAACCGCCTGGTACCGTTCATCGGGTTCCTTCTGCAGACATTCGAGAATGATTCGGTCAAGTTCCGGGTCAATCTCCGGCTTGACGCTCGTCATCGGCTCAGGGTCCACATTGACGATCTCGTAGTTGATCGCCGTCTCATGCACGCCCTTGAATGGCGACTGCCCCACAAAGAGTTCATACAGAATGACGCCGAGTGAGAAAATGTCCGTCCGGTGATCGGTCTCTTCCCCCTGCACTTGTTCCGGAGACATGTAGCCTGCGGTGCCCACGGTGCTGCCGACTTTCGTGAGACGCGATGCACCCTTGAGCTTCGCCAAGCCGAAGTCCATGATCTTCACGCGTCCATCTTTTTGCAGCATGATGTTTTCGGGTTTCAGGTCGCGATGCACAATTCCTTTTTCGTGCGCTGCCGCCAATCCATCAGCAAGCTGGACGCCGATGTCAACGGCCTGTTTCAGTTGCAGGGCTGACCGTTGCTCAGCCCCCGCAAGCGTTTTCTGGCGCAGCGTCTGTCCTTCCACAAACTCCATCGCTATAAATATTTGCTTGTCCGCCGGTGCCCCGGCAGAGGCGGAATCGGCGTGCTCCTCGATGCCATGGATGGTGCAAATGTTGGGATGATTCAGTGCCGCCGCTGCTTTCGCCTCCTGAACAAATCGTGCTTTATCTTCCTCGGAGCTGACAAGATGGGGAGGAAGAAATTTCAGGGCGACAAGGCGGTCGAGGGTGGTATCCTGGGCTTTGTAAACCACTCCCATCCCTCCTTCTCCCAATTTCTCAAGGATGTGATAGTGTGAAATGGTTTGACCAATCATGTGTAGCTCCTGTTTTTAAGGTCCCGATTAAAAGCAATCGGGATCCTCAAATTTTCATTCACTCGTTGAGAAACACTCCTGCCTGCCGAAGTGCCCTTCGGCACGCGGGCAGGCGTGAGAAAATTTGGGATTTGGCCAATCACGGTTCGCTCCTTTGGCTGAACAACTGCGGAAATATATCAAGATCACTTATCATGAAGCGCTCGTCCGGTCACCATGCTGTAATGTTCCACCTTGACGTCGTCGGTGGTCGCGGTTTGCCCCTGCCTCTTGTCGATGTTTAATTTCCATTGGTACAGGTCGGTGAGCGTATGCTTCACTTTTTCAATCAGCCGTGTAAAGGTCTCACCCCGTTCGTATTCCTCCACGGCTTCCTTGCTGTCCCAAATGGTAATGGAGAACACCTCGTTGCTTTCGCCTTGTGGCATCAGCAGGTAGGCATGCCGGCACCCTTTGACGGCCTGGAACGCGGGGATGATTTCATCTGTGTAGATGCGACGATATTCCTCGCGCATCTCCGGTTTAAGTTTGAGCGAAAAAACCCGGAGGAACATCCGGCCCGGGTGATGGCCGGGGGCTGCATCCTTTTCGGTCTTCCCGGTCATGGCCGCAATGGGAAAGGCCTTGATCTCCGGATCCATGGGAACGGGGGCATACTCTAACTTAAGGTCCTTCGACAATTGCACGCGCCATTCGGACGACTCCGCCATGAGGTGGCGTTTCTCATCGATCAACTGCTGAAAGAGTCCGCTTTTCTCATACGATTCGGCGGCTTCCTGCGACTCCCACATGGTCATCGAGATCATTTCGTCCGCCTCCTCGGCGCTTTGCATGAGGCAGGCAAACAGGCAGCCGGGGGTGTTTTGAAGGGCGGGCACGGTGCGCTCCTCGTAGTACCGGCGCACGGTTGCCGATTCCTCCCTCTTAATTTTCAATTGAACCAGTCGCATAAACATGATACCACCCTCCTTCCCGTGAAATGATTCGAAGTCATCTCAAAAACGATTTGGCCACAAAAAAGCGCAAAATACACAAGACAAAACACCAAAAAATTTTGTGCTTTCTGTGCTTTTTTGTGGCAATAAAAACCAAGAGGGTTTTTGAGACCAGTTCTCGACATTGCCCCGGAACGGCGTCGCCGGCCAGGCAGATTTACCGGAACCCCGTCAAGGCGTTCTCGACGGTGTCATAGACGACGAACACTCGATGCAATTGCATGCTCTTCACCACGCGGGCTACTTCGCCTCCGACATGCGCGAGACACAACCCTCCCCCCTTGCGTTGGACAGAAATCATGGCCGAGATCATCGCCCCCAGCCCGGCACTGTCGACCATCTTCAGTCCCTCAACATCAAGAATGATCCTGATCTTGTCATGATGAAGCAACTGGAACATCGATTCCTCAAATAACGAGACATCCGGCCTGCCGAGAAACGTCCCCTCCAGGCGCAGTACCTCTATTCCATCCTTCTGGCTTCGTGCGATTGTCATTCCGTGTATTCCTCCTCTTCCTGCCGATGATCCACCGGGGATTGATTTTCACAGGAAGAGTTCATACCGTTGACCAACATTCGTTCCCCACTTTCCCATGCCTACAGATTCCATTCGGGACAAAGCTGCAGAGGCGCTTCTCCAGCCGCCGGCACTTCGGTATGTCCGTTCCCTCCAGCGCCATCTCGACCGTGATCCTCAGTACATCGAATCGCACAAGGAGGACATCGGCAACATCATCATCGGGTTCCTGAGCGGCTCCGGGTTTCACTGGACCCGGGAGATCTTCGAGCGTGAATGGCCCGGCATCCTCCAGGAGTCGCTTCGAATCCTCTCCAAGAAAAAACAGTAGGACTTGTCCAGCAGGAAGTCGAAAAACCCGGTTCGATTGATCCACGAAGATCACAAAGGGACACCAAGAGAAGAATCTTTTGGTGAAAACCGGGACTCCTTCGTGGTTCTTCGTGAACTTCGTGGATAATTTTTTCTTCAACAGCCTGTTAATGCTTTCCTCTTGCACTCACCAATATTGAGCTTGTATTCTTTATGGCAAAAAAAGGAGAGGGGGCCTGACTGCCTCTACCGTTGCTCCAACTCCGCATTCCAATTCATCACGAGCGTGACCGGCGCGGTCGTTCCCCCGGCCGTGATCTGGGCAAGGAACATCTGACCGTCTGCCATTACGTCAAGCACCTGCCCTTCACCACGGGTATCAAGATCGAAAAGGGCTTCCGCGGTCCCAACCTCGAACGTTCCCCCTTTCACCTGGAACTCAACCGACATCAGCTTCCGATCTGCAGAAGCGTAGAAGAGTCGTTTTCCATCACGGCTCCAGAGTGCCCCTTGCCCCCCGTTGGTGGAAACCTGCCACTTGCCGGCTGAACTGCTTGCGATGGTCCCTGCACTCGTCAGGAACGGACGGACATAGACTTCCAATTTTCCCGATTCGTCTGAGTGATAGGAGATCCATCGCATGTCAGTGGAGAATTGAGCGAATTGCTCATTGAACTCCGACTGAAGAAACATGACCGGTTTGCGATCCCCCATCAACGGAAGAATCGCAAGGTCCCATCCCGTCTTCCCCCCACTCTGCTGTTGGAGAAGGAGATACCGGCCATCCGGGGACCAGTCGTTAGCAAACATGCCTACCGGAGAATCGTAGAGAAGCTCCTCTTCTTCCGTTCCATTCGAGTTTTTCCGATAAATCTTGAAATTTTTATCCCGGTTGGAACTGAACACCACCGAGCTTCCATCGGGGGAAAAGAATGGCACGACATCGACCGCTTTGTGGAAGGTAAAACGGGTGTTGACCCCGCGGGCGATCTCGTGCAGCCAGATATCAACATTATCCGCTTGTGTGTCTGTGATACCCAATGCGATACGTCTTCCGTCACGGGAAATTCTTGCCACGAATTGCGTCGGGCCCGTGTTAATGGTTTTGATCTCCCTTCCGGCGCGATCCAGCCACACCATGCGCCGTTCCTGTTGAGCAGATCTTGACTGATACACCAAGACGCCGGTCCGGGCGGCGGAGAAAATTCCCTTGCTTCGGACAGGAACGTACTGCACCTGTTCCGCCACCGGAACCGCTTCCCGGAGAAATTCAATTTTGGACTCATCGAACGGATGGGCGAGAAGGGTTTCCTGCCGCAGGTAGAGAAGATGACCATTGGCAAAGATCATATTGGAGGCAGCGTGCACGATCAGTTTCTTCATGCTCGTATCGCCCAGAGAAGTTGCGTAGATCGCGTCCTCCTCGGTAACACCCGTCGCCGAAGATCGGGTCACATACAGAAAATGCTCCCCATCGGGAAGAAAGTGCGGCCATCGATGTCCCCGCTCCTTGTTCACCGTGTCAACTTGTGTCACCCATGTGGGCACACCACCGGCCGAAGCGACTTTCATCAAACCGGTCGTCGCCCCCGGGGAAAAAACAATGACACCTGCCTGATTCCAATCGCCTCCCCGTCCATCTGCGGCATCACAAATGGTGAGAGCAGGTCCCCCGGCACGATCGATCTTCTTGAGTTTCCCCGAAACAAAGAACGCGACGAACCGGCTATCATAAGACCAGAAAGGATAGAACGCTCCCTCCGTACCGGCAAGAGGAGTGGGGATGAGCGTACGAAGAGGCCGGACCCAGAGGAGATTTTTCCCCGAAGAATCTCTCGCGACAAATGCCAACATCTCGCCATCGGGAGAAATTGCCATGTGTCCCCCGTCATCGGTATTGAAGTTCATCTTGACCGGCGGATGAATATAGGATCGGGCAACGATCGGCGCGGGAGAGTCTGATCGTATCACAAACAATGCAACGAGCGAACCCGCGGCCAGGAGAAGAGTAACCGCGGCAATAATCCACAGAAGATTTTTCCGTAGGACGGAGGGGGGCGCAGAAGCCGGTTCTGAAGACTGAACGGGCATCTCGCGGGAAGATCCCACAGGAACATACATCTGTTGTGTCGGACGGACGCGGCTGACGCGCGAGCGCGAAGATTCGCGCTTGTAACGCCGGAGCTCCTTCGCGATCTCCGCCACCGATTGGTACCGTTCTCCGGGTTCTTTCGCCAGACATTCGAGGACGATCCCATCGAGGGCCGGGTCGACATCCGGTTTCGCAGCAGAGATCGGCGACGGATCGACGTTGACGATCTCGTAGTTGATGGCCGTTTCATGCACTCCCTTGAACGGTGACTCTCCGGCGAACAGCTCATAGAGCAACACGCCCAGCGAAAAGATGTCGGTCCGGTGGTCGGTCTCCAATCCCTGCACCTGTTCCGGCGACATGTAGCCGGCCGTGCCGACGGTGCTTCCCGCTTTCGTCAAGCGGGATACCCCTTTAAGCTTCGCCAGCCCGAAATCCATGATCCGCACACGACCATCCTTCTGCAGCATGATGTTTTCCGGCTTCAGGTCCCGATGGACGATCCCTTTCTCATGCGCTGCCGCCAGTCCATCTGCCAACTGGATTCCCACCTCGATCGCCTGCTTCAACGGGATCGCCGACCCCTTCACCCGCAGCGTCTGCCCCTCCACAAACTCCATTTCGATGAAAATTTGCTTGCCCGCCGCAGTTCCGGCGGAGGCGGGCCCTTCGTGCTCCCCTACGCCGAAAATAGTACACACGTTCGGATGGCTCAGCGACGCAGCGGCTTTCGCCTCCTGGACAAACCGGGCCTTGTCCTCGTCGGAAGCCGCCAACTGGGACGGGAGAAATTTCAACGCCACGAAACGGTCGAGGGTTGTGTCCTGGGCTTTGTAGACGATGCCCATCCCGCCTTCGCCCAATTTTTCCATGATCTTGTAGTGAGAAATGGTTTCTCCTATCATCGGGCATCCTCCCTTGGGGAAGTCGGGCTTCGGCGGGCAGGCCCGCCCTCACCTAACTTCTCCAGAATCTTGTAATGAGAAATGGTTTGTCCGATCATATATGCCTCCTGCTCTTATAGTCCCGACATCCCGCCAATCCCGCCAAAGAGCGGCGGGACACACAAAACGCGAAAAGGCGGGACACAAACAGCGTGAAAGCAGTCGGGATTCTCAAAATGGCAATCACTCGTTGGGAAACATTCGCGAGCCATTTTGGGACTTCGCCCGATTTTTCAACGATCGTGTAGTGAGAGATCGTGGATCCGATCACGTCTTGAGATAGGGACTGGACAATCATTTCGAAATGACTTCTTTAAGTTTCCCGAGTCTCTCTTTTGCGTCGTTCAGTTCCGAAAGATCCTTGTCGGCATCCTTCCAGAGATCCAAAAACTTCTCGAAGTTCCCGACCGCAAGTTTCTTATCGCCTTTCTTCTCGTAAATCTTACCCAACAAATAGAAACTTTTTGGGTAGAGTGCTGCCCGTCGGCCTGCAGTGTTGCTGTAGAGCTTCCCTATCTGAGTGAGTAGCCCGATGGCCTTATCAAACCGGCCCGCTTCAAACTGACATTCCGCTGTGGGATACAGAACAAAAATCTTCAAGTGGTCAAAAGCTGTGTTGAGAACTGTGTCTAGGTATGCCTCACCCTTTGAGCATTCGTTGTTTGTGCTGTAAATGAGGGTTCGGTAAAACGGGTCTACCCATTTGATTGAAGAAAACCTCTTTACGAAAATATTTTCCGCTGCCGGGACATCTCGACGGAAGACATACAATTCAGCCAATTGAGCCCAATAATTCACGTCTTCGATTCCTGAAAGGCCGTAAGTTCTTTCCGCAAGTCTCACGGCACCGTTGAGGTCGTTTCTTTGCAGAATGAGCATAATAGCTTTCGTCATGATCGTCCTTGCTGCCCCGGCTGTGTCATGGAGTTGCCAATACAGGTCGATCGTTTTATCAAAGTACTTCATCGATTCCTGATACTTACCGCGGTACGGCAGGAGGTAGGCAAGCCGCTCGAATGCAAAGCGTCTCACCGCAAGAGGTTTGCTTTCCTGAGTAAGAGATTGAAGCTCTGACTCCGCTTGAGAAAAGTCTTCTTTATAAGAGTACAAATCGGCAATGGACCCGGTAAGCTGGAAATTCTCCGGGAACAAATCTCGCGCTTGCAGCATCGTTTTGAGTCCCTCCTCAAGCCTCTCAAGCCCTAAGTATGCCCGCGCAAGCAACGTATATGCTTCGTCGGAACTTGCCGCGGCAGCGTATCGCTTTGCGACCTCCAGCATTTTTTCATGCTGTCGCATGTCTCGATACGTCCAGCAGAGATGCTCTAAGGCTCGCTCCATCGTTGGATCCATGGCAAGCACCTTCCCGAGGTACTCCTCTGCATCAACAAACTCTCCGGCATGAAACGACCAATCACCGATGTTGTACAGCATCTCTTTTTCGTTCGGATAAAATTGTTCCATCTCTCGAAGAACAGCTATCCCCGCCCCGAAGCCTCGGTATATTTGCGCTTCTTGAGCACGAACGAGATAGCGTTCTTTCTCCGGAATTCGGTCGAGGTGAGCCATCGCTTTCTGCAACGGAGCTTTGGCTCGTTCGTTTCCGCTGGGTTCCCAGCTTGTCGCATACGAAAGGCGATAGTAAGCGAGGCCAAACGTTGTATCCAGTGCAACGGCTTTTTTGTACTCCTCCTGGGCTTCCAGATATTTTACCCTGTTCATGAGTTGCTCGCCCTGGAAGAAATGCTGATACGCCTGCATGTTCGACGTTGTTATCTCCGCAACATGTTTGCTGGCGGATTGTATTTCGGCACGATTTTCATTGAAACCCTCTCTCGTCTTTTGTGACAGCTTATCCAGCAGCGAAGGGACACTCTCTTGGCCTTCACCGGTCTCGGTTGCCGTAAAAAGATACTTGCCTTCTTTTGCGTCAACTACTTTGAGGTCGATGGTGTAGACTTTCCCGAATTTCCGGATTGACGCGAGGATCAGAGAATTGACCCCGGCCTGGTTGCAGATCTCTTTGCCGAGGCTTTCGTCGATTCGTTCTGTATTGGTTTTTCCCAGTAATTTGAGGATGTCAAACATTCTGGAACGCGGTAGCACGTCGAGTCTGCGGGATTGTTCAAGAGCTGTAATGAGCATGCCGGAAAGTCCGTCGAGCTCCGGTTCTTTTGTCTCGTTGACGAAATCAGCCACGACAACGGGGACACGTTCCCCGTTCGTCGAGGGATTGCGCAAGAACAAAAAATATGCTAGCCCGAGAACAATCAACATTCCGAGAGCGATGCCGGGAAAAAGGAACGAGCGCGTATGGAGGGTCGGGATGTTAATAATGACTGATGTGGTTGGCGCCTGCCGCGTTGTGGACGGAGGGGGCGTTGAAGGCTCTCCCGAGGCCGGAACCGCGACCGGTTGTTCCTGAACAGCGCTTCGAAAGACTTTGCCCGATTCTTTCCTAAGCCTACGCAGGTCAATGACCATATCGTGCGCAGTCTGGTAACGGTCCTCCGGATCCTTTTCCAGAGCACGGCCGAGAATGTGCATGAGCTCAGAAGATGCGTCGGGGAGATATTTTGTCAGCGAATCCGGTTCTTCATTGACAATGGAGTAGACCATCGCCGCTTCGTGCTCGCCGCGGAAGGGAAGCTTGCCGGTCAGCATCTCAAACAGGAGCACTCCGAAGGAGAAAATATCGCTCCGATGGTCCGCCTCGCCCCCCTGGATCTGCTCCGGAGCCATGTAGCCGAGCGTCCCCACCGTGCTCGAGGTCCGCGTCAGTTTCAGAGAACCTTTCAGCTTTGCCAGACCAAAATCCATCACCTTCGCCTGGCCCCGGGAGGTGAGCATGATGTTATCGGACTTGACATCCCGGTGAACAATCCCCTTCGCGTGGGCCTCCTGCAACGCCTCTCCAATCTGTATAGCGATCATCACGGCATCATTGATCTTTGCAAAGGGGATTTTGTCTCCGAGCGTTCCTCCTTCGACGAATTCCATCGATATGAACACATGACCCCCGTGTTCATCAACGCCGTAGATCGTACAGATATTCGGATGGTTCAGTCCTGCCGCAGCCTGCGCTTCCTGGAGAAAGCGTCCTTTGGCTGTCGCGTCTTGATTGACCCGGTCGGGGAGAAATTTCAAAGCGACGGTTCGGTTTAACTTTGTGTCGCTGGCCTTGTATACGATCCCCATGCCTCCCTCCCCTAACTTCTCAAGAATTTTATAATGAGCAATCATCCTGCCAACCATGGGTACCTCCTGTTTCTTATGTTCCGACCCCGTTGAAATCCCCTGTCACAACCCGGCGTTCCAGTTCATCATAAATGTGACGGAGGCCGTCGTCCTGCCGACCGTCTCACGGGCAGGGAACAAGGGTGGTGTTGCTTCGATTCTTGTCCCGTATCCGCGCCGGGCCTGGTGCGGGCGTTCGTGAATGGTCAGTGTTCTGTGTGAAGGAATTGGAAGATGGAGATCGCGTAGCGGTCTCAGCTGATGCGCCGCAGGACGACGATCGTAATATCGTCCGTCTGCGGATGGCCCGCGGCGTGGTGCTTCGCGGCGCCGACCAGGTGCTCGATAAGTTCTCCGGCGGATGCTTGCGCATGACGGACGATCACTTCGTCGATGCGCGCTTCGGTGAACATCTCTTCGGCGGCGTTCATCGCCTCCGAGACGCCATCGGAATAAATGACGAGCGTCGCGCCCACCGGGATCGCGACCCGCGCCTCCTCGAACGGAAAGTCGTTGAACATGCCGAGCGGGATGCCGCCGACCTTCAGGCGGACTGTCTCTTTTCCCGGCTCGAGCAGGAACGGGTTGTCATGCCCGGCGTTTGAATACAACAACTCGTGCAGCTGGAAATCGAGGATGCCGTAAAAGAGCGTGGCAAACTTTTCCGGACTGGTACTTTCAAACAACAGTTTATTGGAGCGTTGAAGGCAAAGTTGGGGAGAGTTAGTGGAGAGTGTTTGACCGCGCAGGGTCGCCTGCAGGTTCGCCATCAGGAGCGACGCGGGAAGCCCCTTGCCGCTGACATCGCCGAGGCAAACGGCACAGTGATGCTCGTCGATCGAAATGAAGTCGTAATAATCCCCTCCCACCTGCTGCGCAGGAATGGTGGCACCGACGATTTCATACCCCGGTATCGTCGGGGCCGATTTGGGGAGAAGCTGAAACTGGATCGTGGAGGCAAGGCGCACCTCCTCCTGCATACGAACGAGTGTCTGCTCCTTCTCGTACAGCCGGGC
This sequence comes from Ignavibacteriales bacterium, assembly GCA_016192345.1. Classification (GTDB taxonomy): domain Bacteria; phylum Bacteroidota; class Ignavibacteria; order UBA10030; family UBA10030; genus UBA6688. Next base: position 11,359 of record JACPUH010000050.1, read on the forward strand.
GTTCTCCACCACCTGGGCGGATTGCGTGGCAATGATCGCGAGCAGGCGCTGGTCGTCGTCCGAGAAGGGCTTTCCCTCTTTCTTATTGTAGATGGTGAGCACCCCGCGCAGCTCCGACTTCATCGTCATCGGAACGCAGATAAGTCCACGGATGCTCTCATCCCACTGCATGCCCCTGAACCGTTCGTCCGAAGCGGGATCGTTTATCACCAGCGGTTTCTTGTTCAGGTGCATCCAGCCGAGGAGGGTCTGGTTGAAATGGTAATGCTCATGCTCGGTGGAGCTCATCATCGTCCGCACCAGGGTCTTCATCATGTTCTCGGACTGCTCTTCCACGAGTGTGATGACTCCCTGCTCCGCATTGAGCGCGCGCAGGGAACGCCGGACAATGGTCTGGATAATCTCCTGGGTATTGAGGGACGCCCCGATCGCGCGCGCGAGGTCGTTGAGAATCGACAATTCCTCAACGGCCCGCCGCAAACGCTGGTTTTCATCCTGCAGCGCACGCAGGGCGTGTTCGGTCTCGCTTTGTTGGACCATGATGTGGCGCGGTTTTGAAGGTGCGTAGGCACACCCTTCTCGTGTGCCGTGGTGTGGACAGCGTGGTAAAAGTAAGAAAGGTGCCGGGCAAATGCAATGAATACATTTGTCTGATCTGGGCTGGAATGCAACCGTTGAAAAATGCATCATTCCCGACCTCGTCTCAGAAACGGACGTTCGGTTAATTCTTGCGGAAGGGTCCACCCCGACCCTCATTCCGACCGCGATACCTCCTTTTTTCCCTTGCAGTTGGCCGGTATCTTTTTATTTTAGAGCCTTCCCGCGTTAAAGCGGTTCTGAAATCTCAGGAAAGGAACAGATATGAAGATTGGAAAAAATGCCGTGGTCTCCATCGACTATACGTTAACGGAAGGGGGCGAGGTGCTCGACACCTCCAAGGGGCGTGAGCCCCTCTCGTATCTTCATGGAAACGGGAACATCATTCCGGGACTCGAATCTTCCCTGGAAGGAAAGTCGGCCGGCGAGCACTTGAATGTCTCGATCTCCCCTGCCGACGGGTACGGGGAGCTGGATGCGGAGAAAGTGATGGAGATCCCGCGTGAGCAATTTGCAGGCATCCCGGAAATCCATATTGGCATGCAGTTCAGTGCGAGGAGCGATCATGGAGAGCAGATGGTCACCGTCACCAACGTGCAGGACGATGTGATCACGGTGGACGGCAACCATCCCCTGGCCGGCAAGACGCTGACCTTCGATGTCACCATCGTGGGCGTCCGTGCCGCGACACAGGAGGAATTAGACCATGGTCATATTCACGGGCCGGGGGGACATCACTGACCGATCCAACCGGCAATCCAATTTGACCACCCACCATCTTTGAGCACTCTGTAAGGACCGAGTTATCAACTGACTTGCATACATTTCCGTTTTCATCCTTATGGCATTCGGCCTTCTGCCTGCACATGCTCATAAAGAAAGTTGCCGTGTACGGCATCGTGTTTAACAAAGCCTGCGGCTCGGGAGAAACAATGGGTTTCAAAGGATTTCAATTGGTTGAAGCTGATCAGTATCAGGCAGAACTGAAAGCAATGAAAGCTTCCCAGGAGGAACGGTATCCGAATGCCAAGAAAATATAGGTAGATTCTTCGAGGTTTGAATTCGGACCCAACGCTTCCCCTATGTCGGTCATCCAGTGGCAATCAGGAAGCAAATGCCGAGTGAATGTTATTATTGTCAAATTTGGAAGGACAACAACCGAGGCCATGGAAGCCTGTCTTAAGGTAAAAAGGGGATCTTCCGGGAAAGATGAGCCCCACACCATTTTGGAGAACCGGTACTGGTGAATTACCTTGGCATATGCTTGTTTCCCCTCCTTCCATTGAGTATGTTTGTCGCGTATGTTCTCCCCGGGAACGGTTGTAGACAACCCGGATGTTTCCAGGGCAATAGTTTACTTTAAAGAGGGACCGGTTACACCACGCGCTGATCCAGGCCGGGCTTTCCCCATGCAACAACGCCATATCCTGTACCTGCTTGTTCTTTCCTGCGTGGTCTCCAGCCGCACAACCGCTCAGGAGATCGACCTTCGCTTCGGTCATCTCTCCGTCAACGAAGGACTTTCCCAATCGACCGTCTATTCCATCGCCGAAGATTACCCGGGTTTCCTTTGGTTCGGGACGCGGGACGGCCTGAACCGGTACGACGGGGCTGAATTCAAGGTTTATCGATCCGATGGGGACTCCGGTCAAGGCCTTTCCCATGTCACAGTCCGGGCTCTGATCGCAGACTCAACACGCTGCCTCTGGATCGGGACCGATGGCGGTGGGTTGAATCGATTCGACTTCGCCACACAATCCTTCACACACTTCCACCACGACAGCACAAACCCGCAGACCCTTTCCAGCAACAACATCCTTTCCCTCGTGCGTGATCGTCAGGACCGGCTCTGGATCGGGACACGCGACGGGGGACTGAATTGCCTTCAGGGGGACCGGAACGACTTTCTCCGGATCGACACGTTTTCTGCATCTCTTGCCATTTGGTCTCTTGCCGAACACACCGACGGCACCATCTGGGCAGCGACCGATGACGGCCTCCATCGATTCGATGGGGCCGCTATCACAGCAACATACTTGCGCGGTATGCGAGTAACAAGCATCCTTGTAGTGTCCGAAACGGAGATCTGGGCGGGTACGGAGGGAAGGGGATTGGCCAAAGTGAATGCCCGAACCGGTATCGTCCGGCAGTTTCTCGCTTCTACCGGCAGTTCAGAGGGTCTTTCCACCAATCGGATTTCCTCCCTTGCCCTGGACAAAATGCAAAATCTTTGGGTGGGAACGTTCGATCAGGGCCTTTTTCTCCGCCGCAAAGGAGAAGATCGGTTCCGGCGCTACGCACATCACCCTTTACAACCATCCGGCCTCGCCGACAACAGTATCCGGTCGCTTTCGATCGACCGGGCCGGGACGTTATGGATTGGGACCAACGGCCGGGGGCTCCATTCCTATTCCCCTCTTCGTCATAAATTCCGCCATATCAGAAGAAACCCGCTCTCCACGAATACCCTTTCTGATGATGCTGTTCATGCCATTCACGAAGACCGGGAAGGAAATCTCTGGATCGGCACGGACGGGGGCGGCCTCAATATCCTTGACCGTCAGACCGGGCAATATCACGTTCTGAATGCATCGGGTCCCCCAGGGAAACAACTCTCCAACGATATTGTCATCACGCTCCTGCGGGACCGCACAGGGACTATGTGGGTCGGCACCGATGGCGGGGGGTTGGAACGATGGGGATCCACGCATGCCCGGGAGGCGCACTTCCGGCACCGCCCGGATGACCCGCTTTCACTCAGCGATGATCATGTTCTCACGCTGCATCAGGACCGCGCGGGAGCCCTGTGGGTCGGAACCTATGACGGGTTAAACGTGCTGGATCCGTCCGCAGGAACATTTGCGCATTACAAGCATGATCCTGTGAATTCAGGAAGTATCAGCGACAATCGTATCCTGAGCATCCTTGAAGACCGGTCAGGGACTATTTGGGTTGGCACCCACGCCGGCGGCTTGAACAGGTTCGACCGTGCAACCGGTCTATTCAGCCGGGTCAATTTTGCCGGCCTGAAAGGTATTTCCCACATCATACAACGGGTCGTGACGCTCTTTGAAGATGCCTCCGGTATTCTCTGGGTTGGAACCATGGATGGCGTAGTCCGGTTTGACCCGCGTGACGGAAGCCATGCCTACTTCGACGAAACAAATGGATTGGCAAACAGAAACATCCGGGCGATCCTCGGAGATCGGCACGGAAGGATCTGGTTCAGTGCGTTCAGAGGGATTTCCATGCTGGATCCGCGGACAGGACTCATACAAAATTTTGGCATCAACGAAGGCTCATCCTCCGCAGAATTCATCGGCGGTTCGGCGTATCAGAACGACGAGGGATATTTCTTTTTCGGAAGCAGTAACGGATATTTTGTCTTCCACCCTGATAGTGTCCGATTGAACCTGACATCACCGCCCATCGCTGTTACACAAATCCTCGTGGCGGGTCAACCCAGAGCATTCAATCCTTATCGGGCTCCGGCGGATCCTCTTCTTCTCCCCTCCAATGAGAATTTTTTCACCATCGGATTTACCGCACTGGACTTCCTGGAACCCACCGCCAACCAATTCACATACATCCTCGAGGGATTTGACAAGGAGTGGAGCAAACCGGGACCAACGCGACGGGCCGTGTACACCAATGTCAGTCCGGGGTCCTACGTTTTCCGCGTCAAAGGATCAAATCACGACGGGTTTTGGAATGAATCCGGAGCAACGCTCTTCATCACGGTTCTTCCCCCCTGGTGGGAAACGTGGTTCTTTCGTGCGACAGTTTTTCTGCTCATGTTCGGCCTGCTATACGGGATGTACCGCTACCGGGTGAAAAAAATCCTCGAGCTCCAGACCGTCCGGCTCCGCATCGCCAGCGACCTGCATGATGAAATCGGCAGCAACCTGAGCAGCATCTCCGTTGCCAGTCAATTATTGAATAGGAACCCGCGCCTGGCCCCTGACGAGCACCGCAAGCTTTTGGATATTGCCTCGACGGCGATGGAGACGGCGGACGCCATGCGTGATATCGTCTGGTTTATCAATCCGGAAAATGATACGGCCGAAGACTTTCTTGCCAAGCTGCGTGATGTTACGGGAAAATTGTTGGGGGCGATGGAGGTTGAACTGGAAATTTCCGAAAGCGTCCTCTCCCATATCAAGAGTCTGGAGGATCGCCGCAATTTGTTTCTCCTCTATAAAGAGGCTCTGAACAATATTGCGCGTCATTCACGCGCGAGGGGTGTTTCCATTCAATTCCGTGAGGAGGGGGGGACATTGGTACTGCGCATTCGTGATGAAGGTGTGGGGTTTGACGAGCAGGCTGTAAGCCGGAAAGGGGGACTCCAAACAATGAGAAAAAGAGCACAACTCTTGAATAGCACCCTCGAAATCGAGTCCGCTGCCGGCCGGGGAACCACTCTTATCATCACAAAGAAAATACCATAAACGTGGTATGGCATTCCGCACTCAAATGATCTATACTGACCCACAATGCCATGGATCAGAGCCAAGAGGAAACAGCTCTTATTGACACAATCCCCATTTGCCACCAGTTTGGTTTCATCCACCCGGAAAGAACAGTTGTGAACCCGTCATCACACGAACAAGATGTGACGATCTGGCTTGTGGAGGACAACAAGCACTTTCGTGACACGATTTTCGAGCTCATCAATCAATCCGATGAAATGCGCTGCCCGCGGTCCTTCTCTTCGTGCGAGGAAGCTCTGGAGGCCCTGGAAGGTGACCCCCCACCGGAGGTGATCCTTCTCGATATCGGCTTGCCGGGAATGAGCGGGGTCGAGGGAGTTTCGAAATTCAAGGAGATCTCCCCCTCCACCCACATCATTATCCTCACCGTGTATGACGATAATCAGAATGTATTCAACGCACTCTGCGCGGGGGCCTCAGGGTATTTATTGAAAGATGCTCCCCCCGTACAAACAGTCGATGCGATCAAGGATGTGCTTGCCGGCGGTGCTCCGATGAACATGCACATCGCCCGCAAGGTGCTCGATATGTTCATAGGTTCCGTGCCGCAGAAGAAGGAGTACGGGCTGACGGAACGGGAGAAGGAGATTCTGAAGCTGATGGTGGAAGGGCTTACCAAGAAGAAGATCGCCGACAAACTGTTCCTGAGCTACCACACCGTCAACACCCACCTCAAAAACATCTACAGCAAGCTGCAGGTCAACACCCGGAGCGGAGCCGTTTCCAAGGTTTTCAAGGAGAGGCTTCTGTAGAATCTTCCATCCTGAAAAACATTCCCGCGAATCGACGCGAATCCCCGCGAAGGTTGATGCCGCAGTACGCGTATTTTTTCCTCCCTTTATCATTCCGGTTTTTGAAAAAATACCATGAATGCGTGATTGAATAACATCCCTCCGGCGGTTATACTGATTCCCAAGAACGAAAAAGAATCCCGCTTATTCTCCGTGAGAAATTACCATTGAGGAGGGGAGGACGATAATGAAATTAACTTTCGCAGTCATTCTTTCAGCGATCCTCACCATGAGTTGTTTGGCCCAGGACTATCATTTTGTCGGCTTCTATCAAAAGCCGGAGGCGGGTAAAAGTTATTGGTGCGCCGATAGCTTCATGGAGGAAAAAGGCCTCGCGAACAGGGACGAATACAGCCGTGTCAGGAAAGCCTTTTTCGATGCGCATAAAAAGGAATCCCCCGCCACACACCTGCTCACGCCTGATAACGCCGCCCTGGTATATGAATTCAGGAAGCCCCTGCCAGGATTCAACTGCATCCCCAACGCACTTGGCATCGTCACCGGCGCCGACGTAGAGGGCGCAACCCGGCAGTTGGCCAAAAGAATCGCGGAACATCCGAAATCCTATGCTTCCAAACCCAGGATCATTTTTACCTGGAAGGGGGGCGAGTACAAGAAAACGGTGGTTCGAACCTATGACGGGGTTGAAATAAAATTCACGTCCGCCAAAGCGAGTGCAGGTAAAACCGCAGTTTTCGCCCAGGGGAAAAACACCAGTACCGACAACACAGCCGTGGTTGTGTTGACGATGGACGGTAAACCTTCCGGCAAACCGATCCTCGTACCACCGGGAGGCCGTTTCAATCATAACCTCGGAAAAGGAGAAAATGTCTCTGTCGATGTACGATACATCAGCCATGAAGAAGCATCGACGGGAGTCATAGATTTCATCAAGTCGACCATCAGGGACTGGATCACCGTCAAGGATGGCAGAATGAAACCGACACGGGACACGGGTCCCGCAGAAAGGAATTGATTCTTTCGATACCGTGACACGAAAGCTTTTGTAAACGGAAAGACCTGCAGCGGAAATAACTCTCTGACAGTGACACACCGGAACCAAAATACCGTCATTCTGCTCTTCTTGTGTTGGATGTTCGCCCATTCCGTCCCTCTGTGCGGACAGGGAAACATACGGAGAGACAAGGGTCATTTTGCCGGGCGTCTCGAATTTTTTCAACGGGGCGATTTGGGAGGCAATCGCGTCGGCCTCCCGCCGGGATCGCAAAACCCTTTCCGTCCGGAGGCCTGGCTGGATGAACGAAACGGTATCTCCGCACGCGGACTGGTAGGGGAAGCGACGCTGATGATCGATTGGTGGTCCCTCCTCGGTGACCCGGTGAGCAGCGACCGGTTCTTCTGGAAAACCAGCGGATGGTATGAAGTCCGTTACACGGAGAAGAAAACCGGTCAACCGGTGACAAAAATAATCGCCCGCGACAAGCTGGCGCCTTACCCGGACCTGATGAAACGCTTCGACGCCCTCGCCCCCAATGCCATGGATTTCGAAGTTGATTTCAACCTCGGAAGCCTGAGTGACAAAGACTACCGGGATTTCCGAAAGAAATACAGCCTGTTCGAAACCATCGGCGTCTCCATGCCGTACCTGAACAGTACCTTCACCCACAAGATCGGCAACGTGTCGCTCTTGTTTGAACGGTCCGGCAAAGTTCCCTATCAGGCTCCGGAAAGTCCTTTGGATGGCTGGACCGGGTTTCTCGGATTGCCGAAGAATTACGACAAAGAAAAGCTCCGAATGATTTTTACCTACCTGAAGCTCGCCGGAAGCCTGAGCATCAAAACCTTCCGGGTGACAAGAATGGAATGGCCGTTAGGCGAACTGCAAAGCATCGCGGAACGATTCGACAAATACGAACGAGGCGAGGATGAGGAGAGCTTCACCGATGCCATCAAGAAAATCGAGGAACAGGTCTCCAAAGTCGAGGAATACAGGGAAAAGGACTATTGGTCTGAAACCTCCAGTCTCAACCGGTACCCCTTTTATATCATCGACGCCAACTCGGTCCAGGATGACTATTACGACCTGATTGTGAACGGCGTGAATATCGGTCCGGTCAACAACAGAACGGGAGGAAAAACAACGTATTACTGTGTTCTGAAGCGGGGAGAAAACAAGGTCAAGCTCGCGCTTACCAAGTTGATGGGGAAAAACAGCCGATTCACCGTGGAGATTGAAGGGGCGTTCGGCCCGCGAGAGTTCACCGGTTCCAACGACCATGACTTTACAGTGAACATCAAATGACCACTCAACGCACGTTGGCAAGCTCCCTGTGGTTTCTCCTGACAGGCTTTCTTCTCCTCGGCTTCCGGGTGTACGGGCAAGACCCGAGAGCGCTCTATGAATCGGCGGAGTTGGCCTTTCAAAAGGGAAACTACGCTTCCGCCCTCTCCTCCCTGCGCCAACTCGAAGGGGCGCTGGGCAGAAAGAACCCCCGTGTCCAGGCCTTGAAAACGAAAGTCCTGGACTCCGATGGAAAAATCCTCGACGCCAAACTCGCCGTCGAAGAGTTACTCCGCCTGGCCAATCCCTCCACCCGGTCGTCCGAGGGATTTCCGGACATCGGTCCCCTAAAGGACAAGATTGACCGCGCGCTGGCAGACCTGGAGCGTCGTTGGCCTTTGGAAATCCAGAACCGGCGGATGGAGGAGGCGGACCGCCTCATCCAGGAACAAGAGGCCCGGCAGGAGCGAAAGCTCCAGGCCAAGCGGGCAGCCGCGTCGCAGTTTGAAATCCGAGAATGGCAGGGAGCAGCGCAGGAGAACATTGCCGATGGTTACAAGGCGTTCGTCGAGCGTTACCCAAATTCAAGTCACATCAGGGAAGCCCGGTCCCGCGCCGAAACCGCGTCGTTCCGGGAAGCGGAGGAGGAGAACACGGCGGAGGCATACCGGCAATTCCTTGAAGAGTATCCGAAGAGTCTCTTCTCACTCAAGGCACAGGACCGGTTCGAAGAGCTCTTGTATGCCGAGGTGGAGCGGGAAAGAACTCCGGAAGCACTGGCGCGGTACCTCGAAGTGTTTCCCAGGGGTCGCTATACCTCCGCGCTCCGTCAACGGCTCGTGCTCCTGCAAGAGGATAGCATGTATTCTGCCGCCGTGAATGAAGCGAGGGGACTGTATCGCTACTATGCCTTCAAGCGGTACCTCAGGACCTATCCCCGAGGCAAATACGCCGATGCGGCCTACCGCGAGGCCGGCACCGGAACCATCAAGACGCCCCCCGCCCTGAGTGAGCCAGCGTGGCTCGATCATTACGAACGTGGGGTCCAGGCAATGGAAGCGGAGCGGTACGACGAGGCGGCCGGGAGATTTTTGCTCGCGATTGAAGAGCGGGAACGTGACGCGCAAACGGTGATGCTCTCCGATGGAAGGAGGATCGACTATTTCCCTCATCGTGAACTTGGCATCGCGTTGATGCATCTCGGTATTGCCGACTTCGCCCGTGAAGAACTCAATACGTCCATCAGTTATATCTGGACCCTACGTGCCCAGGAAGCCCTTGAACGTTTGGGGAAATAATCGGAGAATTGTCCCTCTATTTATCGCAAACCATCAGTCAGGAGATTTCCATGAAGCCCACTGTTTCTGCCGTTTCGCTCCTCCTGCTCTTTTGTGGTTTTTTGGTGGGAGAAGCTGCTGCCCAGGGAGTCATTATCTCCGGACCGGGGACGTATACGACTGATTGCGGCAAGCAAGCGATCAGGCCATCCTATACCATCACTCCGGTTGAATTAAAAAACCTGAGTAAGGAGAAAGAGCGGATACGGAAAGAGATCAAGGCGACAGGCGCCTTTCCCTGGGTCAATGATGCTAGGCCGGGACAGTCATACGCAATCGCCCTCGTTACAAAGAAAAACGATAAGAACTGCACCTTGACGACGGTAATGTGGAGAATTGTGACAGGTGATCACGCGGTCAAAAAGCTGGATCAGGACGCCAGGAACGAACCATATTACTTCAGTCATTCCATTCAGGTGTCCAAGGTTTTGAAGTAACCGGGGGACCGGAGGCGTAGAACTGAACGATGCACAGCATCGTACTAATTGGAAGTTCGCCTTGAAGAGAGGGATTGGGCGCTGTTTGACCCCCTCTTGGTCTCCCCCTAAGAGGGGGAGAAAGTTTACGCGTGATGAATTTCTGCATCAAATAACGCACGCGCATACACCCTTTTTTCCACCCCCTGCAAAATACCATGAATGCGTGATTGAAAAGTATTTCGGCAAAGGATATACTGTAGGCGCACTATTCCACCACCACACCTTGAGAAGGAGGGTCCATGGATTCCCACGCTTCACGTTCATTCGGTCTTCTGTCGTTTCAGCGGTTGGTCCCGGCGTTAACGCCGGTCCTGATTGTTTCGCTGCTCATGTTTACCATGGCATGTTCCGGTGCTTCCTACAGTCGCAAGGATGCTCTTGCCCCGGTCGTCAACATCAGCCAGGGGTTGATTGCCACAAAGGGGGTCACGATCCAGGCCGCAAACGGATCGTTCGTGTTGGAATCGGGACAAGCATTTCGACCACCGTTCCAGGTCGACGGGTATAACCTTTGGTACACATCTCAGGGACAAGTAAGCCGTCCGGCAGATTTAACCGGCCGGGCCATGAACGCCCTCGAGATCGGGGCCGAAAGGGTTATCGTCACAACTCCTTACCTCGATAAACCACTCTTCGGCGTGCTCTTACTCAGCAAGGTCTCCAACAAAGTCTCCAGCAAGGCGACCGGACCCGGTTCCCGTTCCTATTATATTGAGATACCGGAAACGTACGTGCGCGAAGCGACCGGCGGTCGCACCTCCTACGTGTACGAACGTATTCAGCTCGAAGGGGGAGACGAGTGGTTTAACTGGGCGTTATGGATGTCCGATGTTGATTTCCCTCCGCTCGACGGCGGCAAGGACCGCCTCTCCAGTTCCGAACGAGAGGCAATGGCGTTTGAAAATTTCGATAAGATCATGATGGAAAGAGCACAGTTGCAGGCAACACAGCAGGCGGAAGCTGAAGGGGGCGATTTTGGATCAACGCTCTTGTATATTCTTCTTATCGGCGGATTGGTGTACGGCATTGCCGCCCTTGCGGCAGCCGAGGAAGAGGAAGCGGACCCTTACGGTAACTGATGACTATGAACATTCCCCATCGATTATTGCCGATTCTGTCCGTATGGTTTCTGACCATCGGGTCGATATTGACCCTCTCCTCCTGCTCGAGCCGGGAGGCACAGCAAAACGACGCCTCCGCGTTGAAGGGAAAGCTTCAGTTCGTGAAAGTATTCACGGATCGTGCGGAGCTTGATACCTTGTATGCCATGACAAACCTTCCCCTCGTCGTCATTGAAAACCGAATTTATCTCCCCCTGGTCCCGTGCGCCGAACCAAGGCGCAAAGGGGGAGAGAACGAACAACGGAACATCGGGGGAGACACAGAAAAACGGACCATTGGTGGTGATACCGAGAAACGAAATATCGGCGGCGATACGGAGAAACGCACGATTGGAGGCGATACCGAAAAACGGGACATCGGCGGCGATACCGAAAAGCGGAACATCGGCGGTGATACCGAAAAGCGAAATATCGGGGGCGATACCGAGAAGCGGAACATCGGTGGTGACACGGAAAAGCGAAATATCGGCGGCGATACGGAAAAACGTGACATCGGTGGTGATACGGAAAAACGCAACATCGGCGGCGACACAGAGAAACGGAGCATCGGTGGTGATACGGAACAGCGGCGATTTGGCGGTGCGTCGATGGACCTCGAATGCCTCCCACTGGCCGGTGGACTCGGTTTCCGCATCGTGAATCCACCCGCTGCGAAGATTGAGGTGTTTAATGGTGTAGCGCTGCGCGAAGTCAGGGGCGGGATCGTGGAGTATTGAATCAGGACGCGCTACATTCTTTTTGTTGTCTCTGGAGCGGAATCCTCGGGTTCCGCTCTTTTTTTTTCGGGGCATCTCAAAATTAATTGAGACCGCCGGAGGTCCACAGCCGAACGATGCACAGCATCAGACTAATTGGACATTTGCCTTGAAGAGAGGGGTTGGGCCCTGTTTGACCCCCTCTTGGTCTCCCCCTAGGAGGGGGAGACGGTTTACGCGCGGTAAATTTCTGCATCAAACAACCAGAGCGCAAACTCCCTCCCCGCCGGAGGCTCATAAATAAACGATGCACAGCATCGTACTAATTGGAAGTTCGCCATCAAGAGAGGGCTTGAGCCACGTTCGACCCCCTCTGTATCTCCCCCTGGAGGGGGAGAAAGTTTACGCGCGGTAAATTTCTGCATCAAACAACCAGAGCGCAAACTCCCTCCCCTCCCAGGGGAGGGGCAGGGGTGGGGTCAAGCCCGCGCTTAAACCCTTTCTCTTCTTATTCACACACTATATAAATGGTTGAGTGTTTTCCCATTTTTCTCTACACTGGTTCTGTTGCTCTCGTCCGATCTCCATCCTTGAAGGAGGAAGAAACCCCATGCGGAAACCCCACCTGATTCATTCCTTGTTGTTCATCGGTGTACTCTGTGTTTCTTTATTCTCCCCTGCACTTGCCCAAACAGCAGAGATCGTCAAGTCCCGCTACACAAAATCGGAGCATATGATCCTGATGCGGGACGGGGTAAAGCTTTTCACGGTAATCTACGCGCCGAAAGATCGGTCGCAAAAGTACCCAATCCTGCTGAACAGAACCCCCTACAGCGTCGGCCCGTACGGTCCGGACAGATACAAGACCGATGTTGGTCCTTCACTGCATTTTCAGGATGAAGGATACATTTTCGTCTATCAGGATGTGCGCGGGAAATTTCAATCGGAGGGAACGTTTGAATTCATGCGCCCTTACATCCCAAAGAAGCAATCGAACAAGGATGTTGACGAGAGCAGCGATACGTATGACACCATCGAGTGGTTGTTGAAGAGCGTTTCAAATCACAATGGAAAAGTCGGGGTCTGGGGAATATCGTATCCCGGGTTCCAGGCTGCGATGGCCGCGATCGATGCACACCCGAACCTCGTCGCCGTGTCGCCGCAGGCCCCCATGACCGACATTTTTATCGGGGATGACTTCCACCACAACGGGGCCTTTTTCCTCACCCATGCATTTCGCTGGCTGGCGGGAAGCGCCCCCGCCCGCACGAACCGGAACGCGATTACACGGCGCCCGTCTGCATTTGATTACGGAACGCCGGATGGGGTTGAATTTTTTCTGCGGATGGGTCCTCTGCCGAATGCGGACAAGCTTTACTTCAAGGGAGCCGTGCCGGTCTGGAACGAATTCATGCAGCATGGAACCTACGACGATTACTGGAAGTCACGCGACGTGATCCGGCATCTCAAGAACATCAAACCCGCGGTCATGACGGTCGCCGGATGGTTTGATTCGGAGGATAAGTACGGAGCGGCGCATCTCTATGGGCAAATCGAGCGATCAAATCCCGGCATCAAGAATATTATCGTCTGGGGTCCCTGGCACCATGGCGGCTGGGCGCGGGTCGACGGTGATACGCTCGGCCATATCCGTTTTGGCCAGAAGACAAGCCTGTACTACCGCGAACATATCGAACTCCCTTTCTTTAATTACTATCTGAAGGGAAAGGGAGACATGAAGCTTCCCGAGGCAACGGCGTTTATGACCGGGGCGAACGAATGGAAAACATTTGACGCGTGGCCTCCGAAGGAAGCTCAGCCGACCAACCTTTACTTTCAGAGCAACGGCAAACTCTCCTTCCAAGCCCCCTCCGATCAAGCCTCGACTGCGTTTGACGAGTATGTGAGCGACCCGGGGAAGCCGGTCCCTTTCACTGCCGCAATTACTGCAGCTATGGGACATACCTACATGGTGGAGGACCAGCGCTTCGCCTGGACCCGTCCCGATGTGCTCGTTTATCAAACCGACGTGTTACAGGAGGATGTGACGATCGCGGGGCCGGTGACGGTGGAGTTGTATGGTTCAACCTCGGGCACGGACTGTGACTGGGTAGTGAAACTGATCGACGTCCATCCGGGAACGTACCCCGGCCCGAACCCCAATCCTCCCGGTGTGCAGATGGGGGGATTCCAGATGAAACTGGTCAGCGATGTGATGCGGGCAAAGTTCCGAAACAGTTTCGAACAACCAGAAGCGCTGGAACCCAACAAGCCAACGAAGATCGTGTTCGATCTCTCGGACAAGCTCCATCGTTTCCGGAAGGGGCACAAGATCATGGTGCAGGTCCAGAGCACATGGTTTCCGCTCGTGGACCGTAACCCGGGCCGGTTCGTGGATATCTATCACGCGAAGGAAAGCGACTATCAAAAAACGACCCAGCGTGTGTACCGATCTGCCTCACTGCCGTCGCATTTGACGTTGCGGTTGTTGAAGTCCAACGAATGAACTTCCCCGAAGTACGGAGGACCTGACGAAACAGCCTTTGCCTCCGTCCCCGTATCTCCTCCATCGACACTTTGTTGAAACCCTCGGCATTCTTGGAATATGCGGATGAATGCCGAGCGTGTTTCCCGTTGGAATGTTCCCCTTTTTTGTCTACCTTTTTCCGTTCATCCCCTCTCCACCGTACTGCTGATTTATGAAACAACCGACAACCGTTTTTGTCACCGGATCCACGGGGTTTATCGGCACCAAACTGGTCAATGAACTGGTCCGGAAGGGACATACCGTCCACGCCCTGACGCGGGGAACGAGCAACAAAGAAGGACTCTCCCACGAACGCATCAAGCTCGTGACCGGCGACATTACGGACCGCGCTTCGCTCAAACGCGGGATGGCAGGCTGTTCCCAGGTGTATCACCTTGCCGCGTACGCGAAAAACTGGGCCCGCGACAAGCAGGTGTTCTTCGATCAGAATGTCGATGGGATGGTGAATGTGTTCGAGGCGGCAAAGGAATCCGATATCGAACGCGTCGTCTTCACCTCCACCATTGTCACATTCGGACCGACCCCACCCGGGGTGACCGGCAACGAGGACATGCCCCGGATCACCGGGCGTTACTACACGGAGTACGAGGAAAGCAAAGCCGTCGCCGAACAAAAAGCCCTGATGTACGCCTCCAGGGGATTCCCGGTGGTCATCGTCAATCCCACCCGTGTCTACGGCCCCGGCAAGCTCACCGAAGGAAACTCTGTCAGTCTGATGATCGACATGTACGACCGGGGGAAAGTGCCCGTGCTGCTGAACGGCGGCGTCAACATCGGCAACTACGTTCACGTGGATGACCTGGTCCGGGGACATATCCTGGCCATGGAGAAGGGTATGATTGGAGAACGTTATATCCTTGGGGGGGAAAATTCCTCCCTCAAACACCTCTTTACTCTCGTTAATGAAATCAGCGGCAAGCGCCATTTCCAGACGAACCTCCCCCCGAAGATCGCGTACCTCTATGCGGGGTTTGAGCGCCGGAAAGCGGAGTGGCTCGGAATGTATCCCCAGATCACTCCGGGGTGGGTGGAAACATTCCTCCAGGACTGGGTATACTCCTGCGGCAAGGCCGAACGGCAACTCGGCTATACCATCACCCCTTTTAAGGAGGGGATTCGCATGACCTACGAATGGCTCATGGAACAAAGAAGGAAGAAAAAGTGAAGGACACGGGTCGGTTTGAGCAATCTCTTTCCCTCAGCGGACTCTTCAGCGGCGACGCACGGAAGCCGACGATCATTCTGCTGTTAACTCCCCTCATCCTTACAACGTTCAAGTACTACGGGAGCAAATCGTTTTATCTCCAGGAGCTTTCCGGTCGCCTGGTGTGGTTTGGAAGCGTGGAGACCACCGGGGCTCTGTACGCGTTCCTCTCCTCATTCTTGCTCCTCGGGGTCATCCCCGCGCTTATCGTAAAGTTCGTCTTTCACGAGTCGCTGGCGTCTTATGGCGTCCGGGTCGGCGATTGGGCGTTCGGACTCAAAGCCCTTTTAATTTTGACTCCCATCTTCATCATCGCAACCTATCCTTCATCAAAGATGCTGGATTTTCTTGCGGAATATCCGCTGAACAAGGAAGCCGGCGTTTCGGCCGCAACGTTCCTTCATCATGCGCTCACGTACCTGTTGTTCTATCTCGGGTGGGAATTTTTCTTCCGCGGGTTTATGCAGTTCGGACTGCGGCAGTCGTTGGGGGATTGGAATGCCATTCTCGTGCAAACGGCTCTCTCCTGCATCCTGCATATCGGCAAACCGAGCGGGGAGATTTACAGTTCGATTCTCGGAGCCCTCTTGTGGGGCATCCTGGTGTTTCGCACACGATCGATTCTCTACGCCCTGTTGCTCCACTGGTTGCTCGGCGTATCGCTCGATTTCTTCATCAGCTTCATGTAAAGACCGGGAACCGATGATCCACGAAGGACACGAAGAACACGAAGGATTTTCTTTGTTTGTCCCACCACGTTCCTTTTACGCTCTATGACCTCAAAAACGCTTTCGATCGGAAACATTCACCTTCGTGCCACCGATGGCCTGATTCTCGCGACGCTGCTCTTCTTCAGCACGCTCGCCCTTCTCTTCTTCGCAAGTGTCGGGGCATGGTGGCTGCTGATCCTGAAGAACATCGGGGTGGCGGCCGTATACCTGCTGGTCATCTATTTTTCCCAGAGGGTGAATCACAAGTTCTGGAAATTCTTCCTCCGCGTCGCCGCCGTGACTCTGACGTACGCGTATCTCTTCGGGGCCGTGGATAAGCTGCAACTTATTCTGCACGGTCGGTGGCTGGATGAATATGTGCTGGACATGGAGCAATGGCTTTTCGGCGTGCAGCCGACGTTATGGGTCCAGAGGTATACGACGCCGGCATTAACGGAATGGATGATGTTTTCGTATGTCGTGTACGTCCCGCTCTACCCCGTTCTCTGCGGCGTGATTTATTACCTGCGGGGGGAGGTGCCGATGGAGGAGTATTTCTTCGCCCTCGGACTGACCAACATTTTGTGCGACATCGGTTTCATCCTGTTCCCCGTGGCAGGGCCGCTGCCGACGATCGGCGACCTGTATACGGTCCCTCTCGACGGGTATGTCTGGACCTACCTCGGAGAGCTGATGCGCTCCCAGCTCCACTACATCGGCGGGACAATCCCGAGTCCCCATGCCGCGGCTGCGACCGTCATGTGGATGATGACCTATAAATACATCCGCCCGGCGTTTTACTGGCTTGCCCCGGTGATCATTACGCTCTATCTTTCCACATTCTACGGACGGTACCATTACGTCACCGATGCAGTGGTCGGCGTTGCCGCTGCATTTCTGGCGTTGGCCCTCGTCCCCTCTCTTGTAACGTTGTGGGACCGCATTGCCAACGGCACTCCTCCAAACGAAAACCCGGCAACGGCATCCCTCCAGGGAAAGTGATCTCCTATGACAGCCTTCTTTCAGCGGTTCATGCTCGTGTTGACCGACCCCGATGGATCGACCTACGACCTTTACAACTCCCCTCAGATCGGCGATGCTTTTCTCATGGTTTCCCTCTATGCGGGCCTCTCGGCGCTCAATTCGTTTATCTCGGCCATCGATATCACCGGGGCCTTTAGCGTCGGTTTCATTGCCGTGGTAGGATCGGGGCTCATCGTCTATCTAACATGGATCTTCCTGACCATCATGTTTCGCCTCCTTGGAACGATGCTGGGAGGAAAGGGAGAACTTCCGAATGCCCTTGGGTTTGTGGGGCTTGCGGCCGCGCCATTGGTGGTAACGACGTTTCTTTCGATCCTCGTCACCGTGGGAGGCATTCTCTTCATGGAGGAAGACCCCGGCGAGATCCTGCCGATGGTCCGGTTGGGATTAACGTTGGTGGGAATGGCCTGGGGGTGGCCGGGGGTGTTGTGTTATTTCGGGATGAAGAATTCCGAGAAGCTGGATCCCCTCAAAGCCATTGTGGCAACGATGATTCTCTTCTTCGGCTTTGCGGCATTTGAAATTTTCAGCTCAAAGCTGTTTTGACTTCGGGGTAATCCAACCTGCTCACCATCGCAGCAGCCTCATCCCCGTAAAGCCAGCGGATGAGTTCCCTCTTGAAATCCTCCTCGGAAGCCCCGGGGAACCGTTTTCGGACAGCATATTCCGCCATGGCTCGACCCGCATCCATCAACGAAAAGCCTCTCTTCAGCCGTTCCTCGGGGGACAACTCCTGATACCGGCGATGCCATTCTGCCAACATTTCCGGTGACGTGTCGTTCTTCATAACAGCTCCTTCATCAGTTCCCCAATCTGTAGCCGACCCGCCCATTCTGAACAGTAGCTCACATCCAGTCGTGTTCGATTCGCAAGGACCAGGCGGCGAACATCTTCCCTCTGAAGCTCCGAGCCCCCTTCTTTATGCCACAAAAACTTTTGGAGGACAAGATCCTCGAGGGAAATGAACCAAAACTCCCTCCCCTCAAAAGTCTCTTTTGTTCGTCGAGCAAAGGCGCTGCGTGAAAAATCATCCGTTTTCAAAATGATGAGATCGAACTTGATGACGGATGTCTGGTGAATGATGTTCACCATGCCGATACCGCCAAACGCATCGTCCACCGCTTCTTTGGAGATGTAAAAGTCTCTTTGGAACAGGTTCAGCAACTCTTCCGAGCGACCTTGATCTACCTGAA
The DNA here is from genome assembly GCA_016192345.1 of Ignavibacteriales bacterium. Lineage (GTDB taxonomy): Bacteria > Bacteroidota > Ignavibacteria > UBA10030 > UBA10030 > UBA6688. Next base: position 29,810 of record JACPUH010000050.1, read on the forward strand.
TCACAATATCAACGTCATTGGTGGCACGTGGCTGCGCATAGAGATTCGCAGCCGTCGAACCGCTGATCATATACGGAATGCGTGCGCCATCCAGCCGCGCACAGACGATCTTCAATGATTCGAGAAACGATATCATAGATGAGCCGGATGCTATTACAACGCCCTTCTTCCCTTCAATACTCTTGTCCAGTGAACGATCTGCTTCTTCACCTCATTCGGTGATGTGCTGCCGGCGGATTGCTTCTGCTCCACGCTCTTGTGCGGCAGCATGTAATCGAAGATATCCGGATCGAACTCCCGGGAAAAGGTATGGAGGGTTTCGATATCGAGGTTGCCGAGATACATCCGGTGGTCGATGCAGTGGGAGACGATCTTCCCTGTGATCGCGTGCGCATCCCGGAACGGGACGCCTTTCCGTACGAGATAGTCGGCGATTTCCGTCGCCGTCAGGAAGTCGTTCCGCAACTCCTCCTCCATCCGCTGGCGATCGAACTTTGTGTGGATGAGGATATGGGAGACGATAAAAAGGCATTGCCGCGTCGTGCTGACCACATCGAACATCGGCATTTTATCCTCCTGCATATCACGGTTGTACGCGAGCGGAAGCGCCTTCAGGATCGTGAGCAGATTGACGAGCGCCCCATACACGCGCCCCGTTTTCCCCCGGACGAGCTCCGCCATGTCGGGATTCTTCTTCTGCGGCATGATGCTGCTGCCGGTCGTGTAGGCGTCGCTGATCTGCACGAAACCAAACTCCTTGCTCGACCAGAGCACCATCTCCTCCGCCAGCCGGCTCAGGTGCATCATGATCAGGCTGCAGGCGGAGACAAATTCGATCAGATAATCCCGGTCGCTGACCGCGTCGATGCTGTTCTCAACGATCCCGTCGAAGTGGAGCTTCCTGGCGACCTTGTGGCGGTCGATGGGGAAAGAGGTCCCTGCAAGAGCCGCCGCACCGAGCGGTGACTTGTTCATCCGCTTGAGGCAGTCGTTCAACCGATCGTAATCACGCTCCAGCATGGAAATATAGGCCAGAAGGTGATGCGACACCATGATGGGTTGCGCACGCTGGAGGTGGGTATAGCCCGGCATCAGCGCGCCGAAATGTTTTTCCGCTTTATACAGGAGGACCCGCTGGAGCTGGGCAAGGAGTTTTCCGATCTCCTTGACCGCGGTGCGGAGATACAACCGTTCGTCAAGCGCCACCTGGTCGTTCCGGCTGCGACCCGTGTGCAGTTTCCCGCCGATCGCCCCCACTTTTTGGATCAAACGTTGTTCGATGGCCAGGTGCACATCCTCATACTCGTCCCCGAGCTTGAGCTTTCCCGTTTCTATTTCCTTCTGAATGACCTTGAGAGCGGTCCGGATGCGACGCCCCTCCGCCGCCGTCAGGATACGTGTGGCCGAAAGCATCTCGACGTGCGCAATGCTGCCGGCGATATCTTCCTGATAGAGTTGCTTATCAAGATCGATGGAAGAAGAAAAGCTGAGTGCGATGGCTGAGAGGGGTTCTTTAAACCGCCCGCTCCAGAGTGCTTGATGGGACATGGTGATCGAAGGCCGTTGTGGTCGGTGATGTGAAATGAATTGGGAACCAAGATAGGAAAAATTGAAGCGGGGAGCAACGGGGCCTTGAGAATGCTCGGAGAGGGGACGCATCGGCGCAACGGGGAGGGTGAGACAATTGATCCTATTCCCCGGTCATGAATTATTTCATCTCCCGACAGGGTGTCCATATTTATTGAAAAACTCCTCCAACCCTTTGACAATCTGTTCTGCCATCCGTTTTCGAAACCCGTCATCGATCAGCTTCATTTCGTCCTCCGGGTTGGAGAGGAACGCGGTCTCCACCAGGACATTGGGAAACTGAGTCGGTGCATTCAGGGTAAAATTGAAGCTCCCGATGACGCCGAACTGGCCCAGGCCGAGCTCCAGCATCTTTGCGTACATGATATCCGAGAGCGGTTGAAAACCGGTGTGCCGGTAATACGTGCTTGTTCCCTGTACCGTCTCCGGGTCCGAATTTCCACCAATGGAGTTGCAATGAATGCTCACCAGCACATGCGCACCTCCTTGTTGGGCAACCTCCCAACGGTCCGACATGCTGACGCCATTGGTATCCGTTCGCGTCATCACCACCCTCGCTCCTTTTGCCTGGAGGATTGACTGGAGATGGCGCGCTGTGGCGAATGTCACGTCCATTTCACGCGCCCCGGTGGCGCCGAAGGCTCCCTGGTTCTCTCCGCCGTGTCCCGCATCGACCGCGATGGCCATCCCCGCGAGAGCGGAATCGGGATTCAGGATCAGAGGAGGGCGACGAACCCGCACGCGCAACGCAGAGCCGCTCTCATACCCGATATCATACCCCCAATGCTGTTCCTCACGTAATGCGATCGTGAGCCGGTAGTGATCTGTCCCCACCTGGTCCCAACTGACCGTCTTGATCCCCGCGGCGGAAAGATGGTGGGTGATCCAGTTGGTGTTGGAAGTAGCGCCAAATACATCGACGGTGATCGCCGCGGGATTGACCTGTTGATCGGTGATATAAGGAAGTTTCTCACTGAGAGAAATCGTCACGATATCCTCTCTCGAATTTCCCGTGGCAGAAATTGAACCGACGAGCGACCGGGGCAACGGCGTTTCCAACGGCATGACCGTGGCAAAATCCTCCGGCAGCCATCCAATAAGTCCTTCGGATAACTGAACGCGGTACTGACGTCCCACCTTTCCGGAAACCTGAACCCGCACGCCTGCCTGGAGATACCCGAGCTTCGCTCCACCAAGGCGATCCTCCCCCAATCCGGCGTTGAGGAACGGTCTTCGGCCCTTCACTTCCACCGTCCGCGGCAATTCAAGGGGCACGAAGGAGACTCTCCCTTTTGCGAACGCTTTCTCACTCGACCAGAAACTTTTCTTAAGTCGCACTTCAATCCGTCCCTCGCGGGTTTCATCCGTTTCCTTCACACCATAACGGCCCAGGTACACTCCCTCCGATTGCTCGATCATCGCAATGCCGGATTCCACTCCCTCGATATCGAACGATGCTTCGTACCCCGGGCTCCCTTTGAACCGAACCTCGAGAATATTATCCCTCCCCAACCAGAGATTCTGCGACGGCTCGATGGACGCGACATCGATTGCAAGCGGTTCGTGCGGGAGGGGTTTGGGGGGGTCGGGGCGGACAACGACAAATTCTCTCCATAACGAATCGCCTGCCGGGGATTGCACCACGATCCGCAATGGATTTGCACCTACAGGAAATTGCAGGAGCGCTACAAAAGCCCCGCTGGGATAGACTTTCAATTCCTTGCCGTTGACGAACGCTTTTGCATTCGGATGTGTGCTTGCGGCGATTCGTTGTCTCCCTGTCATAACTCTCAGTGTGTCGCGGTCCGGGATTATCATCCGAAGATACAAAGAGTCTTGTTTCACAAGGGAATCCGTCGGGCTTTGCCCAAACACAAAAGATGGGAACACGAGCAGTACGGCGTAGGCGAGTTTCAAAGGACCTCCTGGGAAGGGAATAAGAACAGATTGAAGAAACCAAGAAATGCCAAAAGATACAAGGCAAAGGACCGGTACAATAAAAAAGCCGACGGTTCAAGCACCATCGGCTTTGTGTCTCTTGGAATGGCCCTGGTGGATCAATTCTTCAGGGTTTTCTTGATCTTGCCGCGAATCCCCTTTTTCTTCTTTGAGAATCCATTCTTGTTCACCTGGTAATACGTTTTCACCGGGAGGGTGAAGATCTTGATATAACCCTCGCTCGCTTTGTGATCGAACGTATCTTCGGCAGTGTAGGTTGCCAGCTTCATGTTGTAGAGAGAGTTGGCAGAGGAGCGCCCGGCGACGTCGACGTTTCCCTTGTATAATTTCACCGTCACAGACCCATTGACGGTTTTCTGCGTCTCGTGGATGAACGCGTCGAGTGCCGGTCGAAGCGGGGTAAACCAGAGTCCATTATAGATCATCGTCGCGTAGTCTTGAGCAAGTTTGGCCTTGTAATGGGCAACCTCCTTGTCCAGCGTCATCCGTTCCAGTTCCCGGTGGGCAAAATGGAGCACGCTGGCGGCGGGGGCTTCGTAGATCTCTCGTGATTTGATCCCCACAAGACGGTTTTCCACCAGATCAAGCCGTCCTACGGCATTCGCGCCGGCAATTTCATTCAGTTGGTCCAGGAGTGCAACCCCGTCCATCTTTTTACCGTTCAACCGGACCGGAATGCCTTCTTGGAACTCGATTTCCACGTACGTTGGCTTGTCCGGAGCCTTTTCCGGCGAGACGGTGCGTTGATAAGCATCTTCGGGGGGCGCAACCGTCGGATCCTCCAGTACACCGCACTCGATAGCCGTTCCCCAGATATTTTCATCGATCGAATACGGGTTCGCTTTTGAAGCACTCACTGGAATTCCGTGCATATTGGCGTACTCGATCTCATCCTCCCGCGATTTGAACTCCCAATCCCGCAACGGCGCCAGGACTTTGAGATGCGGGGCCAGGGCCGCCACCGCTGCTTCAAACCGGACCTGATCGTTCCCCTTGCCAGTACAACCATGAGCCACGGCGGTGCACTTCTCACGAATCGCAACTTCGACAAGCGCCTTCGCAAGAAGCGGACGACCAAGCGCTGTAGCCATGGGGTACGTGTGCTCGTACAACGCCCCGGCTTTCAAGGCGCGCCAGATGTACTCCTCCACGAATTCCTTGCGGAGGTCCTGCATATAGACCTTCTTGGCCCCGGTTTTGTAGGCTTTCTCCGGGACGCCGATAAGTTCCTTCTTTTGTCCAAGGTTTCCCGTCACCGTCACGATATCGGCATGGTACTTCTCCTGCAACCATTTCACGATGACCGAGGTATCAAGACCCCCGGAATACGCAACTGCAATTTTTTGCTTCTTCACGATGATTCCTTTCTGAGTTCGAGTTCAAAGTTCAAAGTTCAAAGTTGGATAGTTGCCAATTTTTCATTTTTAGTTTTTAATTTTTAATTAATCAAGCTACTCTCTGCTGCGGGCCCATCATGAACTTCCGGAGCAGTTTGAGAACTTCACCGGTTTTTTCCACGGATGAGGGGGTGATGAAAATCGTATTGTCGCCGGCGATCGTACCGAGTATCGAGGGAAGGTGCATGCTGTCGATGATCTCCGCCACTCCCTGTGCGCGTCCCGGCAATGTTTTAATGACGATCACCGACTCGTTCGCATCGATGCGCTCTACTTCATACCCGATAAACGGCTTCAACCTTCGTTCTTCGCTCTCGGTATGCAGCACGTAGCGCACCCCTTCCTCGGCGTTCACGCGTGCGATGCCGAGCTCTTTGAAGTCACGGGAAAGCGTTGCCTGGGTAACATCGAAGCCGGCCTTCTTCAGAGCCCGGCAAAGGTCATCCTGGCTGGTGATCACCTGGTGCGTGATGATCTGCTTGATGGCAAATTGACGGCTCTGTTTGTTCATAGAGATTCTCCCGGGGTCGATATTTCGTTCCCGACGTTGCGTTCGTGCCTCAGCGCCCGCTCCGGCAAACGCGTGATCATGTTAATCAACGCTCTCCAGCAATTTTGCCATCACGGCTTTCTGGACGTGCAGCCGGTTTTCGGCCTCATCGAAGACAATCGATTGGGAGCCCTCGATCACGTCGTTCGTAATCTCCTCGCCGCGGTGGGCCGGAAGACAGTGCATCACGGCACAATCCGGTTTCGCTTGTGCGAGAAGCCGCGCATTGACCTGGTAGCCGGCAAAATCCTTTTTCCGCTTCTCCGACTCCGCCTCCTGCCCCATGCTGGTCCAGACATCCGTATAAAGGACGTCGGCATTTTTCACGGCCGCATTTGGATCTTCGATGATTTCGATCGTGCTGACCCCCTGTTTCCTAGCCTGCCGGAGGATTTCCTCGTTCGGCTCGTACCCCTTCGGCGCTGCCAGTACAAAGTGTAACGGGTACAACATTGCCAACTCCAGCCAGGAGTTCACGACGTTGTTCCCATCACCGACGAAAACCACTTTTACCCCGGGTTTCCATTTCCCGTGCTGCCGCATGGTATAGGCATCCGCTAGGATCTGGCAGGGGTGGGAAAGGTCCGTGAGTGCGTTCACCACCGGCACCGTGGCGCGGTTGGCCAGCTCCGTCAAAAGCGAGTGATCGAACAGCCGGGCCACGATCATCGCGGTCATCCGGGAGAGCAGTTCCGCCATGTCGCTAGCCTTCTCCCGGACCCCGATGCCGACTCCTTCCTGGGAAAGGAAAATCGGGTGACCGCCGAGCTGGAAGACCCCAACCTCAAACGAAACGCGCGTCCGGAGCGACGGTTTCTGAAAAATCATTGCCACCGACCGGCCGGCGAGAGGACGACGGGTCACATCGGTCTTCAAGGCGTCGGTGAGGAGGAACAACTCTTCCAGTTCCCCGGCTTCCAAATCGAGCAGTGAAAGAAAATCTTTTTTCATGGGGATCACTTACCCTTCGTGGGTCATTTGTGTGCCGATGCCTTCGTCGGTGAAAATTTCAAGGAGCAGCGAATGTTTGATCCGGCCGTCGATGATGTGCACCTTGTTCACGCCAGTCTCAAGAGTATCGAACGCCGATCGGACCTTGGGGATCATGCCGCCGAAGATCGACCCCGCCTCTATCATTTTCGCTGCTTCGGACCTGGCGAGCGTGGAGACGAGCTTGTTATTGACGACGACTCCTTCAATATCGCTTAAGTACACCAGCTTTTCCGCCTTCAGCGCGGCCGCCACAGCCCCCGCTGCGAGGTCGGCGTTGATGTTGAGCATCTGACCGTTCTCTCCCACCCCGATGGGAGCGATCACCGGCATCATGCCATTCTGCAGCAACAGATTGATGAACGGAACGTTCACCGAGGCGATTTCCCCGACAAGCCCCAGGTCCACCCCGTCCGGCATGTGTTTCTGCGCCCTCAGCAGCATATTATCCACACCGCACAACCCGATCGCGTTACCGCCGTTGGTGTTGATCAGGTTCACGATCTCCTTGTTCACCTTTCCTGCCAGCATCATCACCACCAGTTCGATCATTTTCTCGTCGGTGTAGCGATGCCCGCCGATAAATGTCGTCTTGATGTTAAACGCTTTTGCCGCCTCGGTGATCTCTTTCCCTCCGCCATGAATAATGACAATGTTGATCCCGATCTTTCGCAGGATCGTTACATCCTTCGCGAAGGTCTGCTTGAGCTGGTCTTCAGTCATCGCCGCACCGCCGTACTTGATGACGAAGGTCTTCCCTTCGTACGTCTGGATGTACGGCAACGCCTCGATCAGTACTTCTTCCTTGGTGGATGCATCAATCATTCTCTCAAACCAAATAGATAGTGGATATGATAAATTGCTTCGGGGCTACGGAGAGTCGGGGCATCGGTGAGAACAGCATTATTACCTGAAGTCTTCAAACCGATTATTCATGGATGTGCCGTCGCCTCCTACCACCGTTGCCCCGTTGCTCCGTTGCTCCGTTGCTCCGTTGCTCCGTTGCTCCTGGACTCACGACCGGTAGCTTGCGTTGATGTGCACATACTCCTTCGTCAAATCGCACGTCCAGAACCGAGCAAACTCGTTCCCCTGGTTCAGGTCGATAACAATGAGGACGTTCTCCTGCAGCAGGATTTGCTTTGCCTTCTCTTCATCGAGGACAATTTCATAGTTCTTCTTCAATACCGGTAGATCGTTGAAGGAAATCTCGACGTTGTCCGGATTGATATCGACACCGGAGTACCCTACGGCGGCGAGGATCCTCCCCCAGTTCGCGTCGGCACCGTGGATCGCGGTCTTGACCAAATTCGAATTCGCCACGGCTTTCCCGACCTGCGCCGCTTCGTCTTCTGTTCGCGCTCCCTTGACCTGGATTTCGATCAGTTTAGTCGCCCCTTCTCCATCCCGTGCGATCATCTTGGCCAGCTTGATCAGCACATATTCGAGGGCGGCTGAAAACAAGACAAATTCCTCAGAATTTTCACCAAACGGGGCATTATTGGCATGGCCGTTGGCAAGGATCAAAACCTGGTCGTTCGTGCTCATATCGCCGTCGACCGTGATCCGGTTGAACGACCGGTTGTTTGCTGCCCGAAGCGCCTTCATCAAAAGGGGTTGAGATATCGCCGCATCGGTGGTGATAAAACCGAGCATTGTTGCCATGTTGGGCGCGATCATGCCGGAGCCCTTTGCCACTCCCCCGATCGTCACTGTCGCGGCGCCGAGCGTGAATTGTACGGCAACCTCTTTCGGATACGTATCGGTGGTCATGATCGCTTCAGCCACATCCTTGTTGCCGGACCGGCTCAGTCCGGACGCAAGCTCCTTTATTGCCGGAAAGACTTTCTCCATGGGCATATACTGCCCGATCACTCCCGTGGAGGAAACCATGACCTGTTCCTCGGGGATGTTCAATGCCTTGGCGGTTTCCCGGACCATATCCCACGCATCGTTGAACCCCCGCTCTCCGGTGCAGGCGTTCGCATTGCCACTGTTGACGATAACGGCAGAGCAGAGAGCCGATTTTGCGAGTTGTGCCTTATCGACCAGGATGGGAGCTGCTTGGGTCTTGTTGAGTGTAAAGACGCCTGCTACGGTGGCCGGTGTTTTGGAAACGATCATCGCAATATCTTTTTTGGCTTTGCGGATGCCGCAATACATCGCGGCAGCGTGAAAGCCTTGGGGAGCCGTAACGCCCCCCGGGCACTCATGCACCGTGAGTTCCTCTTTCATACAAGTCCCTCCGTTTCTTCCAGTCCAAACATCAGGTTCATATTCTGCACAGCTTGTCCAGCGGCTCCTTTGATCAGGTTATCGATTGTCGAAAAAACAATCAGTTGGTTATTGTCGGGGTAGACCCGGAACCCGATGTCGATAAAGTTGGTATGGTTCACATGCTTGATCTCCGGGATCAATGTGTCGGAGATGCGGACGAATGGTTCTTTGGAATAGTATTTCTGATACGCCGCCAGCACATCGGCCTGAACGATCTTCTTCTTTAACGGGGCGTAGATGCTGGTATAGATTCCCCGCGTGATGGGGAGAAGATGGGGAACGAATGTAAGTCC
>JACPUH010000055.1 GCA_016192345.1 Ignavibacteriales bacterium
GAGGAACGTGTGCATCCCGAGTCCGCCATAGGAACTGACCAGCACGACAGCCGTCGGTGCCTTCTTGTCAAGCCTGGAGGGGACGGCGTTCGTTGCCACGGTCGGAATTTCCGTGAGAATATCATCGAGCCGGGAGAGGTGCGTTCTCACCACCTCGTAATGACTCTTGATGACCGCACACAGGCCGACGAGAATACCCGTGAGGAGAATCGTGAGCCATCCCCCGTCATGGAACTTCTCAAACAGGTTCAGGATCAGGATAGAACAACAGAGGGCAAAGCCGATGATGTGAATGACGATGTGGCGGGACCAATCGGCATCCCTGTTCCGGTTTCCGATCCAGAACCTGATCATCCCCGTTTGGGAAAGGGTAAAGGTGAGAAAGACGTTGATGGAGTACATGAGGATCAACGTGCTCGTATCTCCGCCGGTAATGTACAACATCAGGACGGCGGCAATGGAAATCAGGATCACGCCGTTTTGCATGGTGAGCCGGTCCGAGAGAACCCTGAACCGGTGGGGAAGCCACGAGTCAATAGCCATGTTTGACATCACCCGGGGCCCGTCGATGAACCCTGCCTGGGCGGCAACGAAAAGCAGTGCCGCCGAAGAGACCAGGGAGATCATGACGAAGAAACTCCCCACGGGAAGGTTGCCGAATTCCCAGCCACCGGCGAATCGTTCCAGGAGCGAAGCGTTCATCGTTTTCCCCGCTTCCGGTGTGACGTTAAACAGCAGGTAGCAGATCAGGATTCCGCCCGCCGTGGCAGCCAGCGAAATTGACATGTAGAGCATGGTGCGCCGGGCCGTGTGGACCTTCGGCTCGCGCATGATCTGCATCCCGTTCGAGACCGCCTCGATGCCGGTATAGGTTCCCGCCCCCATCGAGTACGCATGGGCGGCGATGGCAAACAGACCGAAAAACCCCAACGTGCTGTAGTTGTTCGCGAAACCGGTTTGCACTTCAGTGATGACCCGGGGAGCATCAACCACGTGTGATGCAATGCCTCCCAGAATAAGGATGGCATGGGTCAGTATGAAAAGGATGAATATCGGCATAAGCACCGTCACCGATTCTTTCACGCCGCGCATATTCAGGATCATGAGCACCACGATGCTGAGCGTGACAAGGAAGAGCTTGTACTGGGCCGCTGCCGGCGGGAGAAAACTGAAGATTTGGTCGGCAGCACTGGCAATCGACACTGAGATCGTAAACACGTAATCGATCAACAGCGCAGATCCCGAGACGACGCCATACCTTGGACCGAGGAGCTTGCTCGCCACGACGTATCCGCCTCCCCCCGAAGGGAAGTGCTCGATAATACGCGAGTAGGAGTATGATATGATAAAAATGGTAAAGGCGGTTGCCAGCACCAACGCCACGGCAAGGTACATGTGTTCGCCGAGGGCGCGAAAGGCCTCTTCCGGACCGTACGCCGAGGAGGAGAGCCCATCGGCGCCGAGACCGACCCATGCGAAGAACGCAACGAGCGAGATGCGGTGAAAGATCCCGGGGTCTTTGATGTCACGGGGTTTGCCAAGAATCACACGTTTGATTCGTGCGATGAAGCTGGTGGGGTATTCCGGAACTATGGGAGGTTCAGTTGCTGAGGCATCTTCACTGCTACTTGTGCTTTCCATATATCTCCGATTCTTGTTTGCGGGTATGTTCCCCCGCTATCCAATTCTTGAGGCGTCAAAGTACCAATTCACCGATTCATTTGCAAATCTCCACCCTCCACGTGCTGCAATGAGTCGGATGACGTCTATCGCCTAGAAAGGCCGGCAAGTCCATAACTTTTACCGCCAGATCAATTCAAACTTTATACAAATCTCCATCGAGATACTTCAATCCTGAATCGATGATGAGCGTTACAATTCTTTTCCCCGCTCCAAGAATTCGCGCCCTTTGCATTGCCGCCCAGACATTGGCTCCGGATGTGATTCCTCCGAAGATGCCTTCCACCTTTGCCAACCTTCTCGCGGTTTCATACGCGTCCTCATCCGAGACGGAAATTATCTCATCGGCCAGATCCATCCTGCAAATGGAGGGGACGAATCCGGCCCCGATGCCCTCCAATTTGTGACTCCCCGATGTATCGCCCCCCGAAAGACCGCGCACGTGCAATGGTTCGATCGGAATGCACCGGATAGAGGGGATCTCCTTCTTGAACACTTCTGCGTTGCCGGAAAAGGAACCACCGGTCCCGACTCCCGTAATAAACTCATCGATCCCCTTTCCGAGAACATCGAGAATCTCCCTCGCCATCGCGTGGTAGGCATTCCTGTTGTCGACGTTATTAAACTGATCCGTCCAAAAGGTATTGGGAGCTTTGCTTAATTCCCTCGCCCTGTCAATCAGCGACTGAATCAGTTTTGCCGTAATGAGGCCGTTGCCGCTTGGAATGATGTCGAGCTCGGCTCCAAAGGCTCTCATGGTTTGAAGTTTTTCCTCCGCGAAAGCATCCGAGGAGACGAAATGGGCGCGATATCCTTTCCTCGCACAGACCATGGCCAGGGAGCTTCCCGTGCTTCCCCCGGTATACTCCACGACGGTCCCGCCAGGCCTAAGCTCGCCTCTCCTTTCGGCTCCTTCGATCATGGAAAGCGCCATGCGGTCTTTCATGCTTCCCGTGGGATTTCCCCCTTCAACCTTCACATAGATCTCGGCGCAATGGGGTTCGGACAATCGTTCTAGTTTTATGAGGGGTGTTTTGCCAATGGCCTTCATTGTTTTGCCTCTTCTGAGTCTTTGTGTGAAATCGCGTTCCATCAACAGATCGTCTCTACAAAATCAATCGGCCGGCAAGATTCAGCGACCGGTCACGAGGCCGCCGGCGGGGGATCGTGCATCGCCCATGATTGGCGTGCCAAATACAGCGCTATCACCAGCAGAACCGGCGCCGTGATGACTCCCGGCGTGTACTCCCCTTGTTGAAGTGTCCATAAGGGGTGACCGATTCCATTGATGACTTGAATCGCCACCCAGACCCACGCAAAAGAGAGGCGGGATCTCCATCGAAGACGTACGGGCCACAACACACACCAGCATCCAAAGGCCACCAACGAGACATTGATGACCAGGAACCCAAACTCGCGGTCCTGCGATATAAGTCCGGTTAGCACTTGCGCAGGCGGGAATGACTCCCATAACCGCCCGAGATATTCCTCGACCGAATGCGCGGCCTGGACCAGCACGAGTGCACCAAATGCAATCTGGAAACGGATCATGGTCTGGAGTTCGGTATCTAGCAGGATGCTCAAAAAACATCGTTTCTTTTGTCCACGAAGTGCACGAAGGGACACGAAGAGGAGCGGGAGTAATGAATCTTGAGCAAGAACAAGGATCCCTTAGTGATTCTTGGTAAACTTCGTGGATAATTATTCCTTTTTCCGCATCCTGCAAGTGTCAGGCTACCTCTGTTGCTTGATATCGAGCAACGCCTTCGCGTGTTCAAGAACCCGACGCGACTTCACCTCGAGTCGAATGCCTCTTCCCTCGACATATCTTTTGGCGTTCACCAACTACTGCACAAGGCCGGTTGGTAAACCACTTTGCTCGATTGCACGGACCGCTTTGTCTCCAAAGACAAACGAGATCGCGAAGAACCCTTTGCAGATCACTATGAAACAGAGATTTCTCTTCCCGAGGATCAGCTTCAGCGTCCACCCGATGGTCTTGCCGTAGTACTTCCATTCCTCAACGATGGGTCCGGAAATGTGGAGTTTCAAATCCTCCAAATACCGGGAGCTGGTCCCGAGGGATTTCGCCAGATGAGCCGGCGTTGGTGGGAGGGATTTTTCGAGGAAAACGTTCTGACTCATGAAACGGCAAGGTCAAAGTACTTCACTTTCCCTCACGAATGTTCCGTTTTCAAAATAGTACGTAATGATGGCGCCATCATTGAGCAGGTTGCCGTTGCTATCCGACTCTTGAGGGATCTTCACTTCAAATACCGGATTTCTGGCAGACTTTTCGAATCGGAAGAGGCCTAAACATGTATTCAGACCATATTCTTTTTCCCCTTCATCATAATGCTCTTCGGTTTTAGGGTCCGGGAGGATTCCATAGTCTTCAATCTTCATGACAGAATAACCATTCCCTTCGGAGAGAATGCAAAGTATCTGATCCGATGTATCATTGCGTCCGGCAAGAATGACATCGGCAATACCATCTCCGTTGGCATCCACGATCAAGGCAAAGGGAGAATGATTGTCACTCGTATCAATCAGATCCAACTCCTTGATTCGTTCTGTATAATCATCATAACCCCATATTCTAAACGTCGAATCATAGTGAGTGAGAACTTCTTTCATGGAGGGAGGAAGAATAACGGCGACCGTTCCATGATCTCTTACGATGGTCGGTTTGGAAAAGACGCTTTCATTGTTCAAAGAAGTTTTATTGGTATCGGCAAGAATGGCCGTATTGCCACTGTTATCCGAATCATTCTTCTTCGAACAATGGAACGAAACGATAATTGAAAACGCCAAACAACTAGTTGAAAGATAGTTCATTGTAGAGTCTCTACTTATGCTTCCGAACGACCGGGGTCTTGCCTGCACCATGCTTCAAAAAGCAAACGTTCTAGCGGCCGGTGAAACCGTCAGACTTCTTAAGGCTGGGCCATTCCACCAATGCAAGGAAGAAGGTCATCACCACTGATACGACCGGAACCATCATCAGCAGGGAAAGTGCCGGATGGAATCCGGCTTTGCGAAAAATGAACCAGAACGGCACAACCGTAAACAGAGCTCCTAACACAGTGGCTACCAACACGATGAGAAGAACTTCAGCGAATCCGATGCCAAACATGGTGGGTTCCTTTCGGGTCAATTCAGGCCGCGTTCTCGTGGTCTGTTATCGCTTGCAAGCGCGGCTCTGACGATTGACCGAAAAACTACCGAAATCTGGAGCGAGACGCAAATAAATGGAAGTTGTGTCCTTTTTTTTCGTACCTTGACAGCCGTATTTCCATAATTGAGAAAGTCCTTCTTGCTCTCCGATATCGTCTTAGAAGTCGGCAATCTTTCCAAACGCTACAACGATCTCCATGCCGTTCACAAGGTCAGCTTTGACGTGAAGCGACAGGAGATTTTCGGCATCCTCGGTCCCAACGGAGCGGGGAAAACCACGACCCTGGAGATGATCGAGACCCTCCGCTCCATCGATTCCGGCCGGGTGATCCTGGACGGCATCGATGTCAGCAAGGAACCACAAAAGGTCAAACGGCTGATCGGCGTCCAGCTTCAATCCTCCTCCTTCTTCGACAAGCTGACCCTTACGGAGCTGTTACTTCTCTTCGGCGAGCTCTACAGCCGACAGGTCGATCCGATCAAGCTTCTCCAGGAAGTCGAGCTGAAGGAGAAAGCATCGTCGTACGTGGCCGAACTCTCCGGGGGACAGAAACAGCGCTTCTCCATCGCCGCCGCCCTCGTCAACGACCCGGTCCTCCTTTTCCTTGACGAGCCGACGACGGGTCTCGACCCGCAGGCACGACGCCATTTGTGGGGAGTCATCAAACGGATCCGGTCCGAAGGAAAGACCATCGTCCTCACGACCCATTACATGGAAGAGGCAGAGGAGTTGTGCGACCGCGTTGCCATCATGGACCGCGGCACCATTATCGCCAACGCGCCTCCCCAACAACTGATCAACACCCTCGTCTCCAACGGCTTCAAAAAGGACCGCGTCGAGCGTCTTGCCAACCTTGAAGACGTTTTCCTGAACCTGACCGGCCATTCGCTGAGGGAGGAATAATGCGCCTTACCTGGAAGATGAGCATCGCCTCCATGAAAATGTTCTTTCGCCAGAAAGAGGCGATCCTCTGGACGATCCTCCTCCCCCTCTTCATGGTATTTCTTTTCAGCTTCGTCAGCTTCGACGGCTTCAACACGATCTCTCTCGGTGTTGTCAACCGTTCCAATGATACGGCCTTCGTCTCCGCGATAAAGTCCGTAAAAGCTTTGAAGATGTATGAAGGAACGTACGAAACGGAACTTCATGCTCTTACGGAGGGGGACCGTGTGCTGGTGGTGGTTCTTCCCCCAACGTTCCATCCCGGATCGTCCGATACGGTCAGGACCCTGCTGAATGCCCGGAAACCGCAGGAGGGGAATGTCGCCGCCCTGCTCGTCCAGCGCGTCCTCGATGAATTGACGTTCCAGCAAAGCGTCCAGCTCACACGCCCCGAAGTCATCGTCGAAACGGTGAACAGCCGGAACCTGACCTACATCGACTTCCTCCTCCCCGGGATTCTTTCCATGTCCATTATGCAGAGCGGCGTGTTCGGTGTCGCGTTCGGGTTTGTCCTGCTGAAGAAACGGGGGATCCTCCGAAGGCTCCTCGCCACCCCGATGAAGCCGGGTGATTTCATCGTCGCCCAGGTCGCAACACGCCTGATCGTCCTCATTGCGCAAGTGCTTATTATGATCGGCGCGGGGATCTTTTTCTTTGATCTCCACTTCCAGGGAAACATCCTGAACCTTCTCGTGGTGGGGATCCTCGGCGGCATCGTGTTCCTGGCAATCGGGTTCGCCCTTTCCGGGCTCTCGAAATCCGAAGACCAGGTCGCCCCGCTCGCCAATATCATTACGCTCCCGATGATGCTTCTCTCCGGCGTCTTCTTCAGCCGGTCCAACCTTCCCGGCTTCGCCCACGTCATTACCGATTTCTTCCCCCTGACCTATCTTGCAGACGGGATGCGCAGCATTACGATCGAGGGGGCATCGCTCGTTGATATCGGTGGCGACTTGCTGGGACTCACGGTGTGGGCAATCGTTTCCGTGTTCCTCGCCGTGAAGGCGTTTCGGTGGGAATAAGGTGTTCCCTATCGCCACAAAACGGCACAGAAAGCAGAAAAAAAAACTTCGTGAAATTCGTGGCTCCCCCCTCCCTTTTTCCGCAGCCTGCTGGAGAATCAAATACGGTGCTTCATGACTTTTCTTCTGAAGGAGTTACCATGAAACGATTGCTTTCTTTTACAATCCTCTCACTCCTGGTCCTCTCCACTCTTTCCTTCTCCCAAAAGAAACCGCGTGCCCGTGACCTGGGGGTCCCTTTCGAGGGGACGACGGGTCCGCTGAACGCCATCACCGATGTGAAGGGGGTTGAGGTCGGGCATGTGACATTGATTTCCGGGGAGGGGAAGACCGTCCGGGGAAAAGGGCCGGTACGCACCGGCGTGACCGCCATTTTTCCGCAGGGGAAGAATTTCTGTGACCGTCTCTTCGGTGCATGGTTTACCCTCAACGGCAACGGGGAAATGACCGGGACAACGTGGCTCGAAGAATCGGGGATGCTCGGTTCACCGGTCGTTATCACCAACACCCACAGTGTGGGGGTGGCACGTGATGCCATCGTGGAGTGGAACGCGAAACGGTCAACCGGTGAGGACTGCTCCGGCGATTTCAGTCTTCCCGTCGTGGCTGAGACATGGGATGGATTTCTGAACGACATCAATGGCTTCCACGTAACCAAAGAGCATGTCTTTGAAGCTCTGGACAAGGCGGCATCAGGTCCGGTGGCGGAAGGGAACGTCGGCGGTGGGACGGGGATGATCGCTCATGGATTCAAGGGAGGGATTGGAACATCGTCACGCGTCCTTGAGGCACGTCAGGGTGGATATACCGTCGGAGTCCTGGTGCAGGCGAACTACGGTTCCAGGCCCCTGCTCCGTATTGCCGGAGCGCCGGTCGGGAAGGAGATCACCGACTTAACTCCGACGAGGGGAACGGTGAGCGAGGACCAGGGTTCCATTATCGTGGTCGTTGCGACCGACGCACCGTTGCTTCCCCACCAGTTGAAGCGGGTGATCAAAAGAGCCTCGCTTGGCATCGGGAAAATGGGAGGAACCGGGGGAAACTCGTCCGGCGATATCTTTATCGCCTTCTCCACGGCGAACCAGAACGCGAAAAAAACGAGAGAGCTCGCAACGGTCTCGATGCTCCCGAATGAAATGATCAACCCGATTTTCAACGCGACGGTCGATGCAACGGAGGAGGCCATCGTCAACGCGATGGTCGCGGCCGAGACGATGACGGGGGCGAACGGGAATACGGTCTATGCCCTCCCGCATGACCGGCTCAGGGAAGTTTTGAAAAGGTACAACCGGCTTCGGGACTGATTCCTGACAAGCCGATAAAAAAAGTCATCAGCGAAGTCCACCCCGTCCGCCTGCTGCCGCAGGCAGTCGGGCGGGCAAGAATCACGAAGGAGTTCAGGTTTCCTTCCAAAGTTCTTTTTCTTAGTGTCCTTCGTGAACTTCGTGGATAAAGAAACGCTGTTCTTCAAAAGCCTCCCAGGAGTGGACTCCCCATGAGCGCAAGAACAATCGGGTTCGTGCTGGGGCTTCTGAGCTTTCTGCTCTTCCTTTTTCTCCCGACCTTTGACACGTTTCTCGTCGCGGCGGCGCAACTCACGGGGGATGCTTCCCCCGGCGTGCACCCTGAAGTGCTTGCCCGCTCCATGCAGGTGGTCCTTGCCCTTCTGAGCCTCATGGTGGTCTGGTGGATCACGGAGGCGGTCCCTCTTCCGGCAACCGCCCTGCTCCCTGCCGTTCTCCTCCCCTTCTTCCATCTTTCGGGCGTCCAGGGAAAAACCGTGGTGGAGTTTACCACGCGGAATGTTCTGCTGAATTACGCGAGTCCCGTTATCTTTCTCTTCCTCGGCGGATTTCTTCTTGCCGCCGCCATGCAGAAATGGAAACTCGACCGGCGCCTGACCCTCTGGCTGCTCACCCGCGGCACCATCGCCAACAGTGCCGGCTCGGTTTTATTGGGGATGATGGGGGTCAGCGCCTTCCTCTCGATGTGGATCTCCAATACGGCGACAACCGCCATGATGCTTCCGCTGGGACTCGGCATCCTTTCACTGGTCGATTTGAAACCGGGGGAATCGCGGTACGGAACAGCCCTGATGCTCGGGATCGCCTGGGCAGCTTCCATCGGCGGGGTTGGGACCATCATCGGCACGCCGCCGAACGGCATTGCGCTCGGGATCCTGAACTCCACCTTCGCGGATGACCCAGCCTATGTGCGAATCACCTTCCTCGACTGGATGAAGTTCGGCGTCCCGTACGTCCTTGTTTTCGTTCCCATCGCCTGGTTTGTCCTTCTCAAAATGAACCCGCCGGAGATCGGTGCGATCCCCGGCGGCAAGGAACGCCTTGAACGTGAGCGGAGCGGGCTTGGTCCCCTCGATGCGGGGGAGAAACGAACGATCGTCGTCTTCCTCCTCGCCGTCTTCATGTGGGTCACCAATCCATTCTGGGATTCGCTTCTGCCCGCTTCACTTGCCCGGCAACTGGCGTGGATCGACGAATACTCCATCGGACTGGCCATGGGGACAGTGTTGTTCTTCGTTCCGGTACATTTACGGGAAGGCGTGTTCCTGCTGGATTGGCGGGATTCGAAGCTGGTAGACTGGGGAACATTACTTCTGTTTGGCGGGGGTATTGCACTTTCCGATGCGATGTTCAAGACGGGACTCGCATCGTGGATCGCGACGTCGTTCGTCGGGTGGCTCGGTTCTCCTTCCACCATCGTCATGCTGATCGCCGTCGTCTTGCTTGTCGACTTCCTGACGGAGATCACTTCCAACACTGCGGTCACATCAATGATCGTCCCCGTCATCATCTCCATCGCGCTGCAGACGGGAGAAAACCCGGTGACCCTGGCCATCGCGGCAGCGGTCGGGGCGTCGATGGCGTTTATGCTCCCCGTTGCAACACCTCCGAATGCGCTGGTCTACTCCACCGGATATGTAAGCATCAAGGATATGATGAGAACGGGTTTCATCCTTGATCTGGTTGGATGGGTGCTGACGGTGGTGATCCTGGTCGGCGTGGCGGGATGGCTCTTCGGGGTGGTGCAGTTCTAAAAGACTTCCCACGAATCTACGCGAATCTACGCCATTCACTCATTGATGCGTACCTAGCAGGCTGATGAAAAAGAAAAAATCAGCCACAGTCGGAGGTCTATAAACTGAAAAATGCGAGAGCCTCCTGCCAATTGGACCTGTCATTTCTTCAAGGGGCATACGCCCAAGAGGGAGCACGCTTCGCGTGCTTCAATAATATGCCTTCGGCTGTGTGGATTCGCGAAGATTCGTGGGGGATTGTTTTGATCTCTTTGTGGAGGGGTGTGACTAAAACCGGTACGTCAACGTCGTTGTCGGAACGAACTCGACAAGGCCGTAGGGGCGGAGGGTGGGGACGAGGTGGGATTCCAATTGCAGGCTGCTGTTATACCGGGAAGCGCTCCACGCGGCATCCAGGGCGCTTAAGACATGGTTGATGACGATCAGGGAGGACATCGTGCTGGCGACATTGAAAAAATCGTTCGCCTTTCCCCGCATCGCCGCGTATTCGAGGAACCGGGCCGAGACATTACTACTCGTCACATCCGAAGGCGTTTTGTCGGTCCCGTCATCCCAGCCCCCGGCATACTGAGGGTATTTGCCGATCAGTTCGTAGTACTGTTGTTCGGGACGTTTCGGCAAACGGTGGGTGAACCCATTGCCGCTCCTTCTGCCGATCCTCTCCTCCAGCTCGTTCAGCTTCGCCCAATCCACCCGGTCCCATGGCGGACCTGAATCCCCCACGATGATACCACCGGTTCCCCCCGCATCCGGATTTAACTCGGCGATATAACGATCGATCCATTCGACATAGCTGACAACCGACCAGTGCTCATCCGCAAACTGCTGGAACAGGGTGGTCTGGTCGTTTCCTTTGGAATCGTTGACGGCGTACAATCCCCACAACGCGACTTCCGCAAGAAAGAACCCTCCCGCCTTCCAGTAACGTTCCGCATACAACTCCCCTGCGCCCGGCAGTACCGCGGAATAGAGCGCCGCCTGAATCGGAGACTTCCGGGCTGCACGGTCTTCCCGCAGGTTCCATGCCGAGTCTTGGAGCGCGACGGGGCCGACCCTTGCCAGCAGATCGTTCCGGATGCTGCCGGTCAGGGTGAGCGGCACCTCGCCCCGGTCTTTCAACTGTCCCACAAGCATCACCGGAACAATCAGGGCAAGCAAAAGGAACTGGATTGTAACTCTCTTCATCGCTCCTTCATCCTTACGTAAAAATACAATATTAGAAGAAAGATGGTCTTTCGAAAACTTATGAGAAGCTATCCCAAAAACACCCTACGAGCTGTTAGGGGGTTAAAAAGCCCAAATGAGTTTTTGGGAATCCGATCCACGCCCTCAAGGGCATGGCGGGAACCCCGACCTTGAGGTCGGGGTTATGAACACTCAAAACCAATAAGGGCTTTAGCCCAAGGGATACTTTTCCAAGATGGGCTTCAGAATGATTTCTCAAACATCCTCCTCGATTGGTTCAACTCGAATCCGAATAACACACCGAGATAGAAACGCCACTCTTTTCCGTACGTCACCGGAACGTTATTGAAGGTCCTGGTAAATCGATCGAACCCGTACGCGCCGCTGAAAAAGATCCTGGTCGGATATTGATAGAACGAGAAGGCCTCGAGACGGAGTTCAAACCCCGCGTCGGTCTTCCAATGTTTCAGAGCGGGGGTCGACCCGCGCCAGGCTTCCCCGATGTCCCCGAACACCGATCCATAGAGTTTCGTAAAATAGAATTGGAGAAACCTCGTGTTGATGCCGGTCATGATCGGGAATCGGTAGTTGAGGCTGGCGGTTGCCACCTCGCTTCCCCCCAGCGCATAGAACGGATAGCCCCGCATCCCGGTGAACCCGCCGATGTAGAAATCGAAGAAGTCGTCCAGCCTCTTGTTGAACGAGGTGTTCCTGCGCAGCGACAGGGTCAGGGTGTGCCTCTTGAACGGCAGGGCAAGGTGTTCGTTCCAACCCGTTTCCAGCCGTTGAAACTGCGGATTCGTGTACTGGGGGACGAGCAGCCCATTCTCAATTTCATACTCGCTTTCCGGGTTGAACTTGTCGGATTCATAGGTATAGCGGAGCGAGATCGTCCTTCCCACGGGATTAATATCCCTGTCCACCGTGGGATGGATGCTTTCATGCCGGAGGTGGGCAGAGAAGGTGTTGCCGATCAGGTACTCGTTCCGAAATCCCTGCGACACTCCTACCGAAGGGATCAGGAATGAACCGACGTCTGCATTATACCGGCTCAACGTGTAGGCAAGCTTCAGTTCGTTCTCTTCGCTGATGATCTTCTGCCGCATCGTGATATCGAACTCCAACAGGTTGTACGTCACATCCGTCGAGATGGAATGCTGTCGGTCCGTAAAGAGGTCAAAGGTCACATCGGCCTTGCGGGAGATATTGTAGAGCTCGAGTGTCATAACCGGTTCGAGCCCAAGCTGATACAACAAGGGAACGGCATCACGATATTCAAAGATAAAGAACAGGTCCCGTTCAAACTTCCGGTTGATGGCGGCGCTGCCGAAGAGCGAAAGTTTGTTCAACATATCACTGGAGGCAAAATAGAACCCCGGCCGGATAATATCGATCCCCTTGTTCCTCGGATTGTAATTATCGACACGCAGGAGCGGAATCAAGGAGAGGCTTGAAAAGACATTCCGGTACGGCTTCGCTTTGGTCGTGTCGATCTCCGATTGACCAATTCCATCGGTATCAACGGGAGAGGCAGTGGAACTGCCGGCGAGTTGGACAGCGGGCATCATCTCCGCAACGGGTGATGACTTTGAAAGAAACGCAATTTTGTAGCCGGACGACGTATAGGAAGCGAAGACAACATCCCCCTCCTTATTGACCGCGGGCATAAACGCCCCGCCCAGCACACTGGTTAATTGCCCTCGCACACCCTCCTGGAGATCGTGCCGATAGAGATTGAAAATTCCAGACTCATCCGAGGCATAGTATAAAGATTGTCCATCGGAGGAGAACACCGGATTCCGCGCGTCCCCCCTGGCGGTCAGGATTCTGAATCCCGAACCATCGCTCGCGCAGACAGCAACCGACTGCTTGTGCCCATGCGAATAGCCAAACGCGATGCTCTTCCCTTCCGGCGACCATGAGGGAGTGTAGACCTGCTCCCCCTCCTTGAAGTGCGTCACCAACACAAAGTTTTTTCCATCCGCGTCTGCAACCCCGATGTTGGTGGTCCCATCGCTTCCCGTCACGAACACGATCTTCGTCCCATCCGGCGAAAGCCGCGGGTTCCATGCCCTCCAGCCATGCGTCAGCCGTTCTTCATCCTCCTTCTCAAGATCATAACGGTAAAGGTCGGAGAGCCTCGACCAATGGGGGTTGTCCCACGATGTTTTCGAGTAAAAGAGAAAGCGGCCATCGGGGGAGAACGAGAGGGTGGACCTCACGCCCCCCCTCAATTTTTTCTTTATGCCGGTGGCGGGGTCGTACCGGTACACCGAACTGAGGCCGAAATAATCCTCTCCTTTGTTTGAGACATAGGCGATCGTCTTTCCATCGGGAGAGAACACCGGGTACGAGTTCCCGAATCCTTCCTCCTCGATCGTCACTCCCTCGACCTTCGTCGCGGCAAGATGGGCCGTGCTCGCGCGATAGTGTTCGGTCTTCACTTTCTTCCATTCGTCGTACAATGCCCCCCCGGATTTTCCGAGCACCGCCTCGATCGCTCCATCGACCGTCACCCGCGGCAACGATGCAAGGGCCCGCGAGATTCCTTCGAGCTTGTCCACACCGTACGTTTCCGCGATATAGTGAACGATGGAAAACCCGGCGTTGTACGAAGATTCATTGCCGAGACTTGTCTTCCCGAACACCGCCATCTGGTCCCATGTCAGCGGGTTGCCGTCGAGCATGTACATCCGGAGGATCATGTCGCGGTGGGAATCCCAGTAATCGTACGTCAGGTCGGGATGGTTGTACTGCGCCACGCCTTCGGCAAACCAGCTTGGCACCACGAAGGCAGAAAGAGGGTACGAGACAATGATATTGGGATAGCCGTACAGCACGTCGGTGCGCCGCTCGGCCTCATAGCCGAGCCATTGGAAGTAGATCGCGGGGAACTTGCGCCCCAGTTTCATCGCCGTCTGGATCTGCACGATATGGGTAAACTCGTGTGTGACCACATCCCGCAACCAAGGATGGGTCCCGCGCAGTTCGAAGTCGAGTGCAGGGGCCCAGATCTCGATCTTGTTATCGTAAAAATACGCCGCGCCGTTCGAATAGTCGTCATGGTCGATGACCACGAAGCTGACCTTCTGGTCGGGTTCGTGCTGGTAGAGATCCGTGATCGGCTTGTAGATCTCCTCGGCGATCCTGGCAACCTCGCGTGCGGACCGTTCCGTTCCGTTGTGGTAATGCACGAGAAAGTGCTGCGTTTCGATGGTGAACCAGTCGAGTTCCGGGTGAGGATAGAGATCCTCCTGTGCCAGGAGACGTCCGGCGGAAACAAGAAGGAGTATGGAAAGGCGGTATTTCACGCGATCAGAATTTGATGTCGATCCGCTTGATTTCGTTCTTGATGAGGGAAACATAGACCGCGTTGGCAATCCCCTCTGCGGTGAACCGGAGCGTGAGGTACGGGATGATCCGGTGATTTCCCAGGTAGCGCGAGCCGTCCGATGAAGAAAGCGGGACGGGATAAAAATCGATCGGGAGGTTATCGTCGGGAATGGTGAACATCCCCAGCGAGTCTGAATACGTCACCACCGTCCCGCTCACCGTGACGGGGTACGAGTGCCGGACTTCACCTCTCACCACGTATTGGACATGGTACACACTGCTCGGGACAATGTTCCCGCTCGCGACTTGCCTGTCCCACTCCACCGTCAACGGACCGGGCGAGATCCGGTCATGGAACAGGAGGCGCAACGGCACCCCCTTCCTGTTCACCACCCACACCGACACGGTATCGCTTCCATTTTCAACTTGGTAGGTCGTCGTCGGCGGGGCGTTATCGTCGACAAACACGTAATCATAGAAAACGGAGACTGCAACCTCCCTGAGCGGATTGCCGAGACGATCGGAGAGCTTCCCCACGATCATGTATCCCTCTATTGCATCCTCATCGTCATTCCTATCGACCGTGAAAGGGATCTCCCGTTCACACCCCACCAACGTCAGGGCTGTCGCCATCCACAACGTTTTCATCAATCCAACACGCACGGGAACAAACCTCCTCACTTCACCACGGCAATCTTGATGATCATGACTTCGCTGCGACCGTTGCCGGCCGCCTCCACACGGGCGAGGTAGACGCCGCTCTGCACTCCCGCGACATCCCACCGCACCTCGCCATCGATACCACCGGTCGATTGCGCATTCAACTCCGTAACCTTCTCCCCTGCAAGATCGAACACCTTGATGTTGATCGTCGCGTCCTCGGATGTGTAATAGCGGATCTGCGTCGAGGAGCCATAGACCGGGTTCGGCCAGTTGTACACGCGGGACTTTGGGAGGAACTCCGATGCGATCGGCGTCGGGGAGGGAGTCGCTGCCGATGCAAAAGAAGTCTGTCCCGGATCATAACGGAACATGGGCCACGGCGCGTTGTACGGCACGCTCAAATCAAACGCTGCAATTTGACCCAGCCCATCGACGGAGACCACCCCGAGCGTCGTTGTGCTTGCGCTTCTTCTCCGAAAGAACGATGGAGATTTGCCCGTAACGTTGCCGATCCGAAAGAGCCTCCCGGCCTTTCTCTGCGCGGCGGGATTGTAAGACCACAGATCCCCCTTCCCATCGATACTTAGAACCTCATGTTCCCCATCCCCGTTCATATCACCGACGATCGGCCCGTACACAACCGCGGGAGCAGGAGGACCGAGGTCGACGGGAAAACCGTCCACCAGAACGCCATTGCCGTTAAACCCAAATAACCTTCCCTTGGATGAGACGATGAGGATCTCCTTCTTTCCATCTCCGTCGAGATCAGCCAGTACTGGTGCGGTTACAAATCCTTCGTCGAATTCTGTCGCGAACCCCGGGGGATTCAGAGGAATGGAAACGGAAGTCTGTTGATCGACAATCAACAGGTGCTTCTCCATGGTTTGACCCGGAACGATAGACTTGTTTACAAATCCAACAGCCTGAATGAGCCCGTTGCCGCGGACATTCCCGCCGACGAGATGTTGCACGATTCCATTCACCGGAACTGTGACCAGAATAGTGTTCGTCGCGAGATCGAGAATCCTGAGATTCGCTTCCTGTTCCATGATCGCAAGCAACGAGCCCGAACCGAGCCTTGCAATGGCAAAAATATTGTTTCCTACTCCTGGAATGGTCCGTTTCGTGCCGTCAAGAGAGATCTGTTCGATGCCGCCGGAAGAGGCTGCGTACCCGAGCAGTGTGGTATCGACGAACATCAGGAACAGACTGTTTGATGGTATTTTGAACCGGCGTTGCACGACCGCCCCACCCTGGTTGTTCTGGACATGCCAGAGGTACACACTCCCAAAATCGGGGGCGGCAAAATAGACTTCGTTGGTCACCGGATGCCGTAAAAAAACCGGGGAACCGATCGATGGTTGGTCGACTTCGGCAATGAACGGGGAAGATCCAAGGAACGGAGTACCGTCCTGCCTCCATGCCGCAACAGCTCCCCTCCCCGTCGGTGAACCGCCGCGCCCCCCGGGACCATCGAACAAATCCCGGGTGATGATGATCTCCTCCACACCATCGCCATCCAGGTCGAAGGGGATCGGGCTGGAGGTGATATTCCCTTCTATCCTCAGCGGGAATCCTGCCACGGGCTTGATTTTTTCATCTCCCCATTCAACGACGGCGGACATGGTCGGTGATCGCGGGGAAATATTTTTGATGGTGACAAGGCTCCGCGACCCGGTATTGCTCTTGCTGTTCGGCTGGGAAACGTCATCGAAAATGTTCTTGTAGGATGGGTTGGGGTTCTGCTGAAACCAGAAATCGAGCGGCCAACCCGATTCCGTGCCGAAGCCGGCCTCAAGCAAGTCGTAGGTTCGCCCGATATCCTCCGCCCCGTCCGCCTCCTCGAGGTCAACGCCACGGCGGTTCGGGTCTGCATTGACGGTGTTGTCCACGAGCCCCCGCTGAATGATCTCCTCGTCGATGTGCCAGATCAGCAACCCTCCCCCACGGAACACCTCCGAAGTATCCGGGTATCCGGGCACGGCCCAATCGAAGTCCTCCGCATCCACCACGGAGCCGGAGATCGCCCTCACATCATCGAACCGAAATCCTGTCGTATCAGTACCGAAGTGCCGCGTGACGATCGCGTTCCCTTCCCGGATCGTCAAGCGTTGCCCGTTCTGATGCGGATCCCGGATCCTGTTCTCAAGAAGAAAGTACTCCCGATCGTTGATCGGGATCTTGTAGATACTATCTTCGGTGGCAGTGAGTCCGACGGCGGGCACCATCAACTCCCGGGGACCGAAGTTGACGGTGTTGGGGGTAACCCATCCGAGGTACACTTTCTCCCATGCGGACGGCTCGGGCGGGAATAATCCATTGTACGCCCCGATCGCTGCGCCGTCCATCAACCCGAACCTCCCGATCGCCGAAGCGCCGGTCTTCGTATCAAATAAATCGGGCAGACCCAGGAACGTTCCGAACGAGGCAGCCATCAAACCGTTGATGCTGAGTTGCAGCGTGTCGACGCGGCTTCCCGACCGGAACAAGCGGGTCTCCGTTTCGGGCAGAACCATGGTGTTGGCGATGAAGAACGTACCGCTGCTCACAGGGATGCCGTTGAAAGCAGGATCGCCCGCGTACTCGCGGAAGTTCTTTAAGTTGAACGTGATGGAGGGAATATCCCTCGGCGTCGGATCGAATCCAAGGATACTCACCAGGTCGATGTCACGTCCCACGCCGGCATGGAAGAGGACGAAGGCGTCGTAGTTCGCAAAAGGAAAACCGGGGTTCAGGGAGTCGGCTTTGCGCCAGCTTTCGATGACCAGATCCGTGAGGCGCTTGTTCTCACTCCCATCCTTGGGGGGGGCATAGGCGGAGATTTGTTTCGAAAGGGTCACGACACCCCCCAGCAAGTCGCCGGCAACGTTCACCTTTCCGTGGGAGACCTTCCGGAAGTAGTTTGCCAGGAATTGAACTTTCGATCCAAAAAACGCCGCATCATGCGGCGGGGGATCGATCATGCGGGCATCGGTCTGTTGGAGCTGAAACGTCCCGTTGCCGGAGGTCAGCGTGTCGTTGTCCGGTTGGAAGTCCACCATCATTGCAAGGACGCGAACGGTGTCCGTGGTCTGCTGAAAGCGTTCGGGGCTGAAGGAGGTTCGTGCGAGAGCATCATCCCGCCTGAACGGGATGGCCCCCCACCGTCGGTCGCTGCTCACGGACGGTTGGGAAGGGAGAAACTGGATACATCCGATGACGGATAGGAGCGTAGCGTAAAAAACACGACGGGGTCTCATGAATCTCCTGGTTGCGCACGATACTGCCCCACCGGGGGCAAGGGCAACGAACAGACAGGCTGATGAAAAAGGCGCGATGTCATTCCCTTGCACCCCCTTCCCTCTCCATCTCTCCCAACCCCGCCGGGACGGCAGCGTGGAATGACGCCTGGTTTCTTAGAGTGTTGCTAACAAGGGGTTAGATCGCCGCGCCTCCCCAGGAGATTAACAGAGTGAAACGGAGTGTTTCTCCAAGCGGATGTTGCTCTTCAAACGTGCTGATGTAGCTGAAGTCGAATCCATAAATGTCGTACCGCACACCGGCGCCGAACGTCAGGAATTTCCGATTGCCGAATTGCGGATCCTCATAGAAATAACCGGCCCGTAACGCAACCCACCGGGGGGAACCGTACCAGTACTCGAATCCCAGGCCCGTGACAAACTCACGCAACTCCTGCTTGAACGGTTTATCCGCCCAAGCGGTGAAGATCGCCTTGTAGAACGGTTCCGATGTTCCGTCATCCTTCTTCGCGACAAGAAGCTTGCTGACATCGAGGATGGCCGTGAGGTTGTTGAAATCGCCGTCGATAATCTTATAGCCCAATCCGAACCGGAAATTGGTCGGTAACGGGTCCGCCTGCGCCTTGTCGATATAGGTCAAGGCAGGACCGACATTCGAGAGGTTGACGCCGAGGCTGAATCGGTTTCCCATGTCGAGATCCGTAAAGGGGATCATCAGGGAGCGTGGCCGGTACATCAACCCGACGTCGAAGCTGAATCCGGAGGCAATGCCCCTTCCTTTTTCCTCGGCTGTTCCAAACGGGGCAAGGCGACTGTGAATAAACCGGCCGTTGATCCCCACGCCGAGTCCTTCGGAGAGCTTTGTCGCATATCCCACGGTCAGTGCAAATTCGTATGCTTTGAAGGTTTCAAGGACGGTGGGGTCGTTCTCCGTCCGGTTGAACTCTCCAAGGTTCAGGTAGGTCAGACTCGCAGCAACCGTCCCGTCGAGTTCCGGCATGTCTCTCCGGTACACGAGATAGTCGATGAACAGATCGGAGAGCTGGAACGCCGGGAGCCAGTTGGCATGCGAGATACTCAGTTCCGATCCTTGCTGGAACGCGAGTCCGGCCGGATTCCAGAACGAGGCCGACGCATCATCTGCCAGCGCAACACCCGCCTCCCCCATGCCGCTCGCGCGGGAGTTGGGGGCGATCAGTAAGAATGGAACTGCGGATGTCGAGACTTGTGCCGTGACAATCTCCGCAGAAGCAATCAACACCGCAAGCACGAGACCGAATATGTTCTTCACCATGACAACGTCCTCCTGACAAACAAGATGTCCGGCATCTTCAAGCCGGCGTGGATAAAAATAGGGTATTTTGCAGTGACTTACAATAAAGCCAACAGGTTGAATTTCAATCAGTTACCGCAACACCGAAAGCCGTCCCAAAACCTCGCTCGTGGAGCTTCGGTCGAGTGACCGGGCGATGACCTTGTAGAAATACACTCCGTTCGCAATCTCGCTCCCTTCCTTGTCGCGGCCATCCCATGGAATCTGCACGAACCGGTCGACGACGGACGCCACCTCGAAGGATTGAATGACCCGACCGGCAACGGTATAGATCCTGATCTCCACATCGACCGGGTCGGGAGAGTTGCGTTGAAAGGTAAAGGTCGTGGTCCGGTTGAACGGATTCGGATAATTGAACACGTTGTAGATCGAAAAGGTTGAGGAGGTTCTCACCTCGAAGAATGTTTCCGCCTGGGATGAATTGTTATGGATATCCCATGCCTTCACCAGGATGGTGTGCCGTCCCTCCGGAAGTTCTGATATCTGGTGGCGCACCTGCCCGCTTTGATAGGTGTCCAGGTTTCCGCGGTAGGAGTTCGTGAGGTCAAACACCTGGGAGGAGCCGTTCAAGGCAGCCTCAAGCCGGTGACCGATCCCAGCGGTCGAGGTGTTGATGCCGCTTTCGTCGGAAAGGTCGACAATCAGCAACGGGCTGGTTCCCACGAAATCCCCCGGTCGAAACGAGGGGTCGTCAAACCGGATGACGATCTCCGGGCCTGCAGTATCCGTCCCGGCCGGCGCCGTTCCGGAGATAAAGATATTCTCAAAGTACCCGCTCGCATCGGTTGATCCGCTCCAGCTATACAATGCCATCCTGGCGCGGTTCCCGTCATACGAGACATCCTTGGGGATCGGAAATGCCGCCCGGTATGTTCCATTGGTTACCGTGATCTCACCGCGGTACAGCAGGCTTCCGTTGACCTCGAACTGGTAATTCCCCCACTCCGGGACAATCACTGTTCTCTTCGAATCGAAGACTTCGAGCAACGCCCTGCCGTTAAAATCCGGAGCGAAACTACTATCGGAATTCCTGACGGTCCCATTTAACCGCACCGTCCCCAGGGTGGGGAGAAACGCAGCCCGAATCGCGGGCTCGTTATTGATCGTATCGATGGAGACAATGGAGCGCGGGGCGGCGAGACGGAGCGTGGGATCACCCAACAGATGATGCTTCATATCGTTCAGCGTGTTGTGGATCTGTTTAGTCGCCCACCACGCGTCTCCCAGCCGCGGGTAGGAACCCTGGCCGTCCCGTTGGAACAAGAAACTGAAAAACGTCTTGTTCAATTCGAAGTTCTCACCGGAATACACCACCCGCGCCGCGGTCACCGTACCGATGGAGCCGGCATTCTGCATCAGCAAGAGGAGCTCACCGGCGCTCTCAGCCTTGGGATCGTCGAACCGGGCATAGTCACACGTAGCCGCCACGACGAGGAAAGGACGTCCTTCATTTTTGATTTTCGAAAAATCCTCCCCTTTCGAAAAGACATTTTCGTGGGCCCATTGGGACGGATTCCCGTGGCCGGTATAGTTCAGGATGAGGGTCCCCCGGTTGATCGCATCGACGATGGCTTGATTCACGCTCGGTTTCCGCCGCCCGGTCGACGTATTGATCGTCGGGTACTCGATGAGATAAATTTTTTCCCGCTGGAAACTTGCCGGCGTAGAGCTCTGGGCAACGATATCCGCCTGCCCGGTATGAAGGCTACCATCATCGGACGTTGAGGTGAGTCCGTCGTCCGCGACAAACG
Source organism: Ignavibacteriales bacterium (assembly GCA_016192345.1). Classification (GTDB taxonomy): domain Bacteria; phylum Bacteroidota; class Ignavibacteria; order UBA10030; family UBA10030; genus UBA6688. The sequence continues at coordinate 21,385 of JACPUH010000055.1, forward strand.
TTACCCTGTTCCGCCATGAATCGAAGAGGGTGTTCGACTCATACGCGATGATCTTATCGATGACATCCTTTGCTTGTTGCACCGATCGCACCGGCAGCCGGCCGATGGCCAGCGAGATGCGCTGCGCATTCGGGTCAAGAAAAACGAAGTGATCGTCGCTCGTGTACGTAAAAATCTCGTGGATGGATTCGAGAGATTCGTAGGGGGGAATCCAATTCCTCTCCTCGCTCCGGATATTCTTGTAGTCGAAGTTCGCCCCGCCGAAGAGGAGCACGTAACGGGGTCTGGTCGTCCAGGTGGAGTACGCATGTTTCAGGAAATCCCTGATCGCCATGGGGTCGGCGAGTCCGGTGGAGAACTCGTTGAAGATATGCTCCACGTCGACCACCAGGGTGGAGAGCTGGTCGCGGGATTCGCGGTGAGCCTTCAGCCGGTTTGCCTCCGCCAAAAACTCCTGCGGCGCGATAATAATAAACTCCGCTCCGTTCGTTATGCCGGTGAGATTCGAGTTCGGCAGCTTCTTCACCCCTCCTGGAGTTTTGAAACCATTTCGTCCGACCGCTGCAAACTCTCGGACCGTTCCCTCGTTCTGCGAAACCTGGAACCGGAAGAAGGAGGCGTCCGCGGGGTCAAACGTGAGGTTGGTGATCGACTTGACATTCTTATGGTCCGTCACGTCGAAGGCATAAACATCCCGGGATGACATGGCGTTCACCGTGTAATCCACGATCGCCGTGGTATCGGGCGATGCGAAAAGGAGGAGGTCGTTCTGTGCCTCGAACCGCTGCCGGTAGAAAATTTCAAACCAATCGAGCCACCCCTTGGCCGCCTGGTTCGACGTGCCGAAAATGAACCGGAGAACGCTCCTGTTGTTCGGGAGCACCCCGGTCCTGGTAAACGATGTGACCGGCGACCGGTAGAAATATTCCGCAAAGGTTCCGGTGGAAAGGTTAATCGGAAGAGTGAACACGCTCCCCAGGTTCTGGTTGTTTTCCTGGACCCGGAAGGTATCGACCGAGGCGGATCGACTCAACACCACGAGGTTATAGCGGACCGGTTTCGAAGCTTCAACCCCCGGTAACGAGGTTGTAGACACCGCCGTTGTCGTGAAATTATCGAACAATTGGCCCCACCACTGGCGGCCGGAGGTAAGCTGGTCCTTGTTCAATTCCTGTTCGACAAACACCTTGCCCTGGAAATCAGCCGGTTTGTATGCTCCGGCGAGCGAGTTCGAGGCAAGCGCTCCCATGTCCCTTCCGCGGCCGCTGCCGCCAAAGGTGAAGAAATAGCGGTTGGTCTCCGTGTAATGATTGATCGTGTGAGAGAACGTCCGTTGGGAAGCGTCGTATTTCCATCCCCGGGTCCCCTTGCCATAGAAGAGGATGAAGTCATCTGCATCAAGGACCCCGTTGTTGTTACGGTCCACCACCAATCGCGCGATCTCCTCCATACCCTCCGGTCGCGTTCCCTGCAAACTCTCCGGCAGTTCGCCTCCCCCCTGCCCAAAAATCCTGATCGAGTTGATGGAACCGATCGTTGCACTCGAGACTCCCGCACCGGTAAAGAAAGACTGATCCAATTTATAGACCCCCGGCTCTTTTACCTCCATGCCATACCACTCCCCCTGCGCAAGGGGGGAATCGGCAGCGATTTTAGCCAACGAGGAACGGACTTGTTGAGGGACGGTATTCAAATACTTCCCGGTCATCAGTGCCGAGGCTCCGTTCGGCACAGTGTGGGGAGCGTCGAATTCAATCCGTACGACAATACGGCTATAGAGGCGAACTGCGTCACTTCGCATCGATGTCTGGACGGGATACAACTTAAGCGTCCCGATCGTCATTCCCCGGGAGTCCCCCACATCGACCAATTCAGCGACGGAGGAGGGAACATATTCCATGGATCGATCTTCCGTTGTAGACCGGGCATAAAAAGGAACGACGCCGAACTCTTTATCATGTCGAAGCCCAGGGTTCGGGGCAAGCGAAATACCACGCTCTTCCTTATAGTCTGCAGCGAGAATCTGCATCGAAAACGCCCTTGAGGGAAGCACAAGGGGACTTGCCCGAAAGGAAACCATGGGGGACCCCGCATCGCCGGGCAGTGTAAGAGCACCGGCGAATTGAAACCGTGTATAGGCACGCCCGTCATCTCCCGCGATCGCATCGCGCGTCAGGGATGGGCGGAATTCAAGGACAATCGACCGGGCATCCTCGCTGAGAACGCGAAGATCACCCCCGGGCTGACCCAGCGCCGTACCACTGATGAGTATCAGAGCGATAGCGAGAAATCGTTTCATAGAAAATAAAAAAGCCGAATGGAAACGTTAACAGGCTTTCTCATTCGGCTATACTATGTTGGAGCCGTACCGCATTTGAAAAAGGCCTGTGTCATCCACAAAAACGCTGAACAGCATACCAAGCTCCCTGTTCAGCCATTAACCTTTAACAAATAACGCTATACGGTGCTCCTTGTGATAAATTTTGTGAAAAAAGATACTCAACGAACACAACAGAGTCAAGAAGTTTTCTTCCAGAGATCCCTTGTGCGTGATTCGTGTCATGCGGTCCCTCTCTCACTGAACTTCTGATGAAGACTTGATGGCATCGGCTATACTGCAGTCGTTCCATCCGATGAACAATGCAATCAACCCTCCCTGTGTTTTTTGACTTTGGCTCGTTTCCAATCCCAAAGGACCGGGGATTTTTTTGATTGCATATCATACAAAAAAAGGCTAATTTTATGCGGTTTTTTATGAATTTTTGGATGGAGATCAATGTCAAAACCGCTCAATATCCTCTTTATTTCAAGCGAAGTTGAACCGTTTGCAAAAACCGGCGGACTGGCCGACGTCTCCAGCGCTCTTCCGCAGGCCATTAAAGAGTTGGGGCATGAGATCCGCATCATGATGCCGCGGTACCGGTTCATCAGCGAACGGAAATTTAAGCTCCATGATATCATTCGCCTCAAGGATATCCCGATCCCAATCGGCAAGAATACCGAGGTGGGTAATGTTAAGTCGTCTTTCATCAGCAACCTGAAGGAAAAAGTTCAGGTCTACTTCTTCGACAACGTGAACTACTTCGGCCGGGATGGGATTTACCAGAGTCCTGTCGGGAAGAAGGATTATAAAGACAACGATGAGCGCTTTATCTTCTTCTGCCGCGGTGTCCTCGAAACGCTGAAGCGCCTGGGCTGGCAGCCGGACATCATTCATTGCAACGATTGGCAAACGGGGCTGGTCCCCGCCTATCTTAAATCGATCTACGCCTCGGATCCCTTTTTCAAGAACGTCAAAACGGTTTTCACCATCCACAACATGGCCTACCAGGGGGCTTTCCCGGTTGAGTCGTTCGACAAATCCGGACTCCCCAAGGACCATTATCATCAGGAGGGTAGCGAGGCCTACGGCAAATTCAATTTCCTGAAAAGCGCCCTCGCCTTTTCCGACGCCATCACAACCGTCAGCGAGCGGTATGCGGAAGAGATTTGCTCATCCGATGAGTTTGGTGCGGGATTAAACGGTTTCCTGGCACAGCGGAAAAAAGACCTCCGGGGAATCCTCAATGGGATCGACTACCAGGCCTGGGATCCTGCCGCCGACGATTCCATTTACCGGATGTACGATGCAAAGTCGCTCGAAGCAAAGGTCGACAACAAGAAAGCGCTCGCCAACAGGTTTAAGCTCCCCTACAAGGAAAACACTCCGATCATCGGTGCCATCTCGCGGCTGGTCGATCAGAAGGGTTTCGATCTCGTCCTGGAAATCCTTGACGACCTCCTGAAGCTGGACGTGCAGTTTGTCCTCCTCGGTTCGGGGGAAAAAGGGGTGGAGAAAAAATTTGAGGCGATGCAGAAGAAGCACACATCCCAGATGGGCGTCTTCTTTGGATTCGACAATGAGCTGGCCCACCTCATCGAGGCGGGAAGTGACATGTTCCTGATGCCTTCCAAGTACGAACCATGCGGGTTGAACCAGATGTACAGCATGCGATATGGAACACCCCCGATTGTTCGCGCAACGGGGGGATTGGAAGATACGGTGGAGGATTACTCCGGTGGAGGCAAGGGGACCGGGTTCAAGTTTGAAGCCTACGACGCCAGGGAATTGCTGAAAGCCGTCCAGAGGGCACTCAAAGTCTACCAGCAGCCCGAGGAATGGAAGAAACTGATGCGTAACGGCATGACAAGGGATTTCTCGTGGGAACATTCCGCGAAGAAGTACGTGAATCTTTACAAGGACATTCTGAAACAGTGAGCGCGTGAAGTCGAGAACGATCCCCGGCGACGCGAACCGTCGACCCGAGGGCATTGAGCGGATCGGAGTTTTTTTTGACCGTGATGGAACTCTGAACACCGAGGTTGATTACCTTTCCCGCCCCGAGGAGCTTCAACTTCTTCCGCATGCCGCAAGGGCCATTCGTGAGGCAAACAGTTTTGGCGTCAAGGTGTTTGTCATCACCAACCAATCCGGCGTTGCCCGCGGCTTGTTGACGGAGGAAATGTTAGCCGCCATTCATCGCCGGTTGGTCGATCTGCTTGCGAACCACGGCGCCCGTGTCGATGGCATCTATTACTGTCCGCATCATCCCGACTCCGGTTCACCACCGTATAAAAAAGTGTGCAACTGCCGCAAACCGAAGACAGGCATGCTACTTCAGGCGGCACGCGAACACGATGTCGATCTTCGAAATTCGTTCGTAATCGGCGATCGTTGCATCGATATGCAGGCAGGAGTTTCGGCGGGATGTGGCACAGCCCTTGTGCTCACAGGGTATGGAGCAGTGGAGCGTGATGAGTGTCTCCGGAGAACACGGGTGGATTTTGTAGCCGAGGATGCCTTCACCGCGTGGCATGCAGTAAAGGAACAACTTACCATGAAATTTTTGACCCAATGACCGGAAGAGGGGATTGTGTGAAAAAAGCATTACCCATACTTGGTGCCGCCCTGTTGACGATGTACCTCGGCGGATGCATGGAAGACCCGAATCCCGTCGGAGGCGGACTCCTTCCCCGAAACGACTTCCTGGAAATCGATTCCCTCAGCACGCTCGCGACAGGCATTGGCAGTATACGGGCCATTCCTCTTCACCTTTCCTCCGGACGGATACTGATCGGCAAGCTTAACGATATCGAGGCATGGTCGGTTCTCCTGTTCTCGGGCTTCCCCGACACGCTGGAGAGCAAGACGATCGTCGGGGTTGATATCTCTCTCCGCGCGCGGTACCATTTTGGCGACTCGCTTGCCCCGTATTCGCTGGCGGCACACCAAGTGCTCACCGCCTGGGGACAGGATTCTCTGACGATCGATTCTGTTCGGGCGGCAGGATTCTATCAGATAAACCCCATGGCATCTCCCAATTTCGGCTCCGTGCACGACACGGCGACGATCACGATCCCTCTCGACACGGCTGTGGTGCGAAGTTGGATCCTGACGGTTGGTGATAGCGTGACGACCAATTTCGGAGTGCTTCTCCGTCCGACCAATTCCGCCGTCCTGAAAGGCTTTGGATCGTTCGCAGAGCTGGAGGAGGCAAACCAACCGACCCTCCGGATCCGCACAGTTCGAACGGGATCCACTCAGATCGATACGGTCAATATCTCCACCGGCATTTTCCGGTCGGTTGCCACGATGACCGACAAGGGTTGGGGGAAGGATAACAATCATATTCACATCCAGAACGGTGTCTCGTACCGGGGCTCTGTCACCTTTGACGTGGTCAAGCTCCTTCCGCCGCGAGCGGCAATTCACCAAGCCATGCTTGAACTGACCCTGGATGCCGACGCTTCGCAGCGCAACAGTTACACACGCGATTCCGTTTACGCGTATTTTGTGGACGAGACGGGGAAAGCGACCGGCTCCCTCTACACCTTAAGTGCCGCGGAGGACCGGAACGGTTCCAGGATCTTCAAACTTGCGATTACCCGGTTCGTGCAGGAATGGGTCCGGCGATCGACCTATCCGCAGACCGTTGTCATTGTGGGGGAACAGGAATCCAGCGCGTTCGATCACTTTGCCATGCACGGGTTGACCGCCTCCCCTGCGCTGCAACCCAAACTGAAAATTTCCTATTCACCGGTGGAATGACATGAATGTGAAGAGCGGTTTTACAAAAACGTTGTTGGGAATATTCATCCTGATAACATGGATCGATGGACAAACGGCTGTTGCCGGTGGGTCGAGCTATTCCCGATTTGGCATTGGGGATTTGATGTACTACGGAAGCAGTCGCTCCGCTGCCATGGGGGGGACAGGCATTGCGCTTCTCCATGACGGTTTCATCAACCGTCTCAACCCGGCAGGTCTCGCCGCCCTCTCCCGTACGCGGATCTCAGCGGGGTTTGAGTATTCAAATTTTTCTTCGAGCGACGATGCCTCTTCTGGGAACTATCGACGAGGAGCCTTTAACGGTGTGGCCTTCGGCATCCCTGTCGATAAGAAATACGGCATCGGGATGCTTCTCGAATCCTCCCCCTTCAGCTCCGTCCACTACGCCGTGGAGACCACGGACGAGAAACTGAAACAGACCTTCTACGGCACCGGGGGACTCTCCCTTCTCGGCGTGGGAGCCTCCTATGCCCCTTTCTCCTCTGTGACCCTCGGAGCAAAGTTCAATTATATCTTCGGCCGGATTCGCCAGGTCGATAAATTCGATTTCTTCGACAGTGGTTTCGCCGATGGGGAAATGGACCGTTCCGATTTTTATTCCGGGATGAATGCAACCCTGGGTGCCATCTACCGTGGTTCGACTGACAGCCCGCTCTCCCTCGGTCTGGTTCTCTCTACGCCTACCACCTTTGCGGTTGAGAGAGAACGTATTCTCACTTCCAATCAATCGCAGGATACGACCGGCAGAAGCACCGGGACCGTCGATCTCCCGCTTGCGGTTGGGGTCGGTTTCTCGTATTTATTCTCGAACCGCTATTATCTTACCGCTGATCTCTATCACCAATCTTGGGAACAGTCAAACTTTTTTGGGACAGTTCCTGTTGAGATACGAAACGCCACGCGTGTCGGCGTGGGCTTCGAGAGCCTGCCGGAGCGGGAAACAGAGGCGTATTTCAAAAGGGTTGCGTATCGGGCAGGAATCTATTATAATTCTACTTATTACAAAATCAACGACACGCCCATCAATGAATATTTCGTCACGTTCGGTCTTGGGCTGCCTGTCGGACCTGATGCACGAATCAACATAGGACTTCACGCAGGGATCCGAGGAGAAACAACGAACAACCTGCAGCGCGACACGATCCTTCGCCTGACGTTCTCGTTAAGCGCGAGCGAAGCGTGGTTCCTGACCTTTGAAGAAGAATGACGATCAACACGAAGGAAGCTCCCACCATGAAAAGAATGAGACTCTGGATTGCTGTGACCGGCATTGTGGCGCTGGCCGCCCAGGGGTTCGGTCAAGACAAGGAATTGGAATTTCGAAAAAACGCGAGCCTCTTTAACGAGTACCACAAGAACGGGGATTACCATTCAGCCATTCCGTACGGTTGGAAGGTGATCGAGCTCGATCCTGCGCGCAACAAACCAATTTACCACCGGATGGCGGAATGCTATTTCAGCTTCTACGAAAAAGCAACCGACCCGTCTCTGAAGACGGCATACGTCGACACCATGCTCCACCTGTACGACTTGGGGATCAAGCATGTCGCGGACCGGGCAGGAGCACTCTGGTTGCAGAAAGCGTACGCCTTGGAGAACTACTACCCGGATA
>JACPUH010000056.1 GCA_016192345.1 Ignavibacteriales bacterium
CGACGTTTTCCTCTGCAAAGGATGTTGCGCGGGTCGCTTACCCATTCCTCCCGGTCCATTTCTTTATAAGAACAGAACTGAACTCCGTAGAGAAGATCAAAGGGGTCAGGATACCTCTCCTGGTGCTGCACGGGAACCGTGACTCGATCATACCCATCGGATTGGGGCGCAGGCTCTATGAGGCCGCCAATGCCCCGAAGCAGTTCCACACCATCGAGGGGGCCGATCATAACGATACCTGGGTTGTCGGGGGAGAGGCTTATTTCGACACGCTCAAGCAGTTTGCCCTCACCTCACTCCCTCCCGTCATGGAGAGCAGGTAAAGCATAGTCTCTCTTGAAAACGGATCGGGTTTGATCTTCCCTCACCCCCCTTTATCTCAATTTAATATCTCCTGACCGGGCAACCTTTTCCCCCTTTGCGCAGTCCAAAGGAAGGGGCAACCGGCATGGGCTGAACTACGCCTTCGCCTCGGATTTTATTGACAGACCGCTGAACGGCGTAACCTTTCACCGCAGGGGGCGTATGGTACCCATCCTCAAAGCGGAACAACCCCCTCAGAATCAATTATCTCCACGGGCATGACCATGAAGAAGAAAATACTCCTTTCCGCCACCGGCGTTGCCGTCATCGGCGTTGCTGCTTTTTTATTCTTTGGAAGCTCTGAATCCTCCAAGGATACCGAACTCCCGAAAGTGAAGGTGCAGAAGGCAACCATCATTGATAAGGCGCTTGCCGTCGGGACCATCGAACCGGAGAACGAAATATCCGTCAAATCGAAAGTCTCCGGGGTGGTGAGCAGGATCTTTGCGGATGTGGGCACCTACGTGAAAGCCGGCCAGCCGATCCTCGAGGTGAAGCCCGATCCGACGCCGCTCGAGCTCGCCGATGCAAAACGCCAGGCCGAACTGGCGGAGGTGGACTTGGTCAACCTCCGGAAAGAACGTGTCCGCCAGGAATCGCTTTTCAAAAGCAACCTCATTTCCGCCAAAGAGTATGAGGATTTCCAGAAAAAGTACGACGAAGCGGAGCTCCGGCGCAAAATCGCCAACGAGAAGCTCGCCCTGATGGAGAGCGGCAAGGTGACGATCGGCGACACGCAGATCGAATCGATTATCAAAGCGCCGATCGACGGATACATCCTCAGCCGCACGGTGGAGGTAGGAGACCCGGTGACACCCCTCTCCTCGTTCCAGGAAGGAACCGTTTTGATGAAGATGGCAAACATGCAACGGCTGATCTTCAAGGGGACTGTTGACGAGATCGACGTCGGCAAGATGAAGGAGGGGATGGAAGTGGAGATCCGGGTCGGCGCACTGCCAAACGATACGGTGCACGGCACGTTGCGGAAGATCTGGCTGAAAGCGGAGAAGAAGGACAATGCGACGGTGTTTCCGATCGAGATCCTGATCCCGGGTGCAAAGAACACGGTCCTCCGGGCCGGTTACTCGGCCAACGCAAACATCATCATCAACAAGAAAACCGACGTCCTGACCATCCCGGAGCGCGTGGTGACGTTCCGTAACGATTCGGCCCTGGTGAAGGTGGCCATAGGAGTCGGGAAGGAAGAAGAACGTCTCATTAAAACCGGACTGAGCGACGCCATCAACGTCGAGGTGCTTGCGGGGTTGACGGAAGGAGAGGAAGTGTTCGAGAAACCGGTGAAGAAGATTGAGTGAGACAATTAAAAATTAAAAATGAAAAATTAAAAAAGTAGAAAGTGAAAAGTAGAAAGTAGAAAGTAGAAAGTAGAAAGCAGGAAGACGGCAGGAGGCAGATGACAGATTGCAGATGGCAGATTAGGCTGAACGCTGACCGCTGAGAGCAAGCCACTGGGCATAGACCACGGTACCCAAGAGATTCTTTTTCATGGACAAGTTTCGGACAATCATAACGGAGTTTATCGTCGATCTGCGTGCGCAGAAGCTGCGGGCGTTCCTGACAATGTTCGGCATCATCTGGGGGACGGTGGCGATCGTAGTCCTCGTCGCGTTTGGAATGGGTTTCAAGCGGCAGATGTCGGTGAACATGCATGGCATCGGCGAGCAGATTGCGATCGTCTGGCCCGGCCGGACAACCAAACCGTGGCAGGGCTTCGGGACCGGTCGCTCCCTCTCTTTCGTCGAGGACGACATCAAATTGGTGCGCTCCCGGGTTTCGAACATCAAGGCGATCAGTCCGGAATATTCACGCCGCACCGTCGCGCGAGTGGGCGAGAACATCCTGAACCCCCTCGTGGCGGGTGTCTACCCCAATTATAGCGACATGCGTAATGTCATTGGCGAAGTCGGGGGACGCTTTATCAACCAGCCGGACATCGAGCATCGGAAGCGGGTTGCGTTCATCGGGGACAAGGTCAAGGAGTTTCTCTTCGGCCAGAGCGATGCGATCGGGAGGGTTGTCTACATCGGCGAAGTCCCATTCACCGTCATCGGTGTCATGCAAAAAAAGACTCAGAACTCTTCCTACAACGCCCGCGATCAGGACCGTGTCTACATTCCGGCATCAACCTACTCGTCGGTCTACGGCGCCGTCCGCGTAACTAATATCATCTACCAGATTACGGACCCGACGATCGGGGAGGAAACCGCCGCCGAAGTCCGTGCCGCCTTGAGCACACGGTACAAATTCGATCCTTCCGACAAGGATGCTGTTTGGATCTGGGACACAACGAACTTCGACAAATTCATCTTCTATTTCTTCCTCGGGCTGAATATTTTCCTCGGGTTGATCGGGAGCTTCACGCTCGGGGTCGCAGGAGTCGGTGTGGCGAATATCATGTACATCGTGGTCCAGGAACGGATCAAGGAGATCGGGATCAAACGGGCGGTTGGGGCGAAACGCTCGAACATCCTGGTCCAGTTCTTCATGGAGACATTCTTCATCATCTTTCTCGGCTCATCCATCGGGTTCCTCTTGTCCTTCGGCATCATCCAGGGGTTGCAGTTCATCCCGATCAAAGAATTTGTCGGCACGCCGGAACTCTCGATGGAGGTGGTTGCCATCACCGTCATCGTGTTGATGATCATCGGTCTCATCGCCGGACTGATGCCCGCGCGCAAAGCGGCGAATCTGGATGTGGTGGAATGTTTGCGCACGTAACACTCGAGTTTAAAGTTTAAAGTTTACGGTTCAAGTTAAAGTGTCACGGTTCACTGTTTCCTGTTCACTGTTCACTTGCTGCGCTATAACCAGGCACCCAGCATGTACTTCGAACTCATCAAAGACTTCTTCGCAGATTTGAAAGCACACCGGACGCGCGCCACCCTCACGCTGGTCGCCATCACATGGGGAACCGTGTCGGTGGTGCTCCTGCTGTCGTTTGGCGAGGGGCTCGGCACGCAGATGCTGAACGGACTTCTGAACGCGGGCGACCGAATCATGATCGTCTACGGCGGCGAGACGGGCCTGGCCTTTGAAGGGTTACCCAAAGGTCGGCGCGTCAGGATGGTGGAGGAGGATGTGGAAGTGCTCCGGAGATCGATCAACGGTATCGACTTGATCTCGCCCCAATACCGGCAGACAGTCAACCTGACGTACGGCAAGATGTCAACGAACACAGAGTGTGAGGGAGTCGATCCGGTGTTTGAAGAAATGCGCCGGATGTACCCGGTCGGCGGCGGGCGTTTTCTGAACGGCGTGGATGTGGAGATGCAACGGCGGGTGTTATTTCTCGGCGTCGAAATTGCAAAGGATATTTTCGGAGAGGAGGAACCGGTCGGGAAGGCGATTATGTTCGACGGAATTCCCTTTACCGTCATCGGTGTGATGCAGAAGAAGATCCAGACCGGTATGAATAACGGTCCGGATACGCGACGTGCCATCATCCCCTACTCCACCTTCCGGACGATGTACGGCCACAAGTATGTCAATTCCATTGTGGTTCGTCCTTCCAGCCCCGAGCGTCAGGCGGAAGTGAAAGCAGAGCTCTATAACGTCCTCGGCAGAAAATACCGGTTCGATCCGACCGATGAACGGGCACTTCGTTTCTGGGACTTTATCGAAGGGGAAAAAATCAGCCGAAAGATCGGCTTGGGCGTTTCCATTTTCCTCTTCTCGGTCGGTGCCCTGACGCTGATCATCGCCGGTGTAGGTGTGGCGAACGTCATGTACGTGGTCGTCAAGGAACGGACCAAGGAAATCGGCATCAAGAAAGCGATCGGCGCCCGCAAGAGTTATATCCTTTCCCAGTTTATCTTCGAAGCCCTCCTGCTTGCCTTCATCGGCGGGACGATCGGCATGCTATTTTCCTACGGCATCGTTTCAGTCGTGCGCATGTTTCCTGCGGAGGATGGACCGATGCAGTTCCTTGGTCGTCCCATTCTCTCCCTCACCACGATGCTCGCAACCACGGCGGTTCTCGGGACCATCGGCCTGCTCGCCGGGTTTTTCCCCGCGCGAAAAGCAGCCAGTGTCGATCCGGTCGAATCGCTCCGGTACGAATAGTCCCCTATTCTCACCTATGAAACCTTGTTGACTTTCCCCTGCCCTCCCGCTATCTTGGGGCATTATAGAAGCGCCATGATGAACCGGAGAATTCATCCGGTCTGTGTCGGCACTTCCTTTTACCACACCACAATCCACGCGCCGTTCCCGCATGACAACATTGTTCTACCCCGCATGGGAGTCTCTGGAAATTCGCGATCTGCCGGTTCCCGGGATTTCAGAGGGAGGGGTCCTTCTCAAGGTCGCGGCATGCGGCATCTGCGGCAGCGAATTGGAGACGTATAGGAATCGAAGCAACCGCCGCACCCCTCCTCTTGTGATGGGACATGAATTCTGCGGCACTGTCGTCAACCCCGGAACTTCCCCCCTTCATTTCAAGGAAGGTCAGCAAGTCGTCAGCTATGCACTCGTCATCTGTGGGTTGTGTCGCCCTTGTCGACGCGGCGACACTCACCTTTGCACCAAACGCGAGGTGTTCGGTATGCACCGGCCGGGGGCGTTTGCGGAGTATGTCAGTGTCCCCGCTTCCAGTCTCATCCCCTGGCCCGAAGGAGTGCCGGCGCAGGCGGCATGTTTGGCTGAACCGCTGGCGAACGGGGTCCACATTGCCGACAGGCTCCAACCGCATAAGCCGCGCACGGTCGTTATTCTGGGCGCTGGACCCATTGGTCTGATGTGCCAGCAGGCTGTCCAGGTGATGCTGGGAGTACGGACGATTATCTCGGACACGGTTCCGGGAAGGCTCGAAACAGCAAAGAAACTCGGTGCATTTGCCGTCGCCAAAGCGGGGACAAGTGAACTTGACGCTCAGGTCGCGGAGGTGAGTGAAGGAGAGGGCGTTGATGCCGTGATCGATGCGGTTGGCTCGGAGACCACAAAACAACTTGCCCTCAAGCTTGTCCGCCCCGGTGGTGCGGTTGTATGGATCGGCTTGCACGAGAACACCATCTCCTTCGACTCGTACGCCGTGACCCTTTCCGAAAAAACCGTGTACGGGAGTTACGCGGCAACGCTCGGGGAGCTTGCGTACGCCGTCAAACTGATGAGTGAAGGGAAGGTGGATGCGGAGAGCTGGGTGCAGACGTTCCCGCTCGAACGGGGAGTTGAAGCGTTCCACCGAATGCTGAACGCACAGGGAAACGACATCAAGGGCGTCCTGTTGCCTTAACCAAGTCAAGAATCGAAGGAAGCAGTAGTCGCACGCTTACGCATGCGTCTGTAGTCGGCTTCCAGCGGCCGCTGGCGGCCTTTGGCGGTGTGCCATCCGTGGTTGAATAACAAGGAGTCTCCCCCATGAAACTCATAGACCTTTCTCATCCGTTGGAACACGGCCAGTTTAATTTTGCCTGGGATCCGAAAATAAGCATCGTACCGCACAATTCCATTTCCTCCATTGGCTACAACATCACCGCCATCAGTATGTCCACCCACCAGGGGACGCACCTTGACGCTCCCTATCATTTTTATGACGACGGGAAAACGATCGACCTCATGAGCCTTGAGCAATTCATCGGCAAGGCCTCCCTTGTCGACCTTGCCCCCAGCGGGGCCCTGGAGGCCGGGACGCCGTTGACGGTGGAAATGTTCGAACCACACGCGGAGAAGTTTACGCCGGGAGCAAAGATCATTTACCGGACGGGGTGGGACCGGATGTTCGGAAAGCCGGAATTCTTCTCCTCCTTTCCCACTCTCACTCTGAAGGCCGCACAGTGGATGGCCGATCGAAAGATCGGGATGCTGGGGATGGATACGCCGACCCCGAGCACATCGTGGAAGGAATGCCATTTGATCCTTCTGGGAGAAGGAGTGGAGATCGTCATTGTGGAGGCCTTGACCCACCTGGAGAAACTGCCGGGAGAGTTCACCTTCATCGGTTTCCCTCTCAATATTAAAGGGAGGGATGGCTCACCGATCCGCGCCGTGGCGATGGTGGAGGGCCAACCATGAAAGGTTTGAAGGGCAGGGTTGCCGTCATTACCGGTGGATTGGGAGATCTCGGATATGCAAGCGCTCAACGACTTGTTGAGGAAGGTTGCAGAGTTGCGCTGTTCGATCTCAAGCTGGATGATGGGGCACTGGCGAAAAAGATCGGTTGCACGGCGGTTCAGGTCGATATCAGCAACGAACGGAGCATCGAAGATGCGTGCCGCTTTGTTGAGACATCCCTGGGGCCAGCGGAGATCCTCGTCAACTCCGCGGCCCATTTTATCTTCAGGAGTGTCGATGCCACCATCGAGGAGTGGCAGAAGATCCTCGGTGTGAACGTGATCGGAACATCGCTTGTCACGAAGCATATGGTTCCTTCCATGAAAAAATTGGGGAAGGGGAGCATCATCAATTTTTCTTCCGTCAGCGGATTTGTGGGCCAACCCAATTTTGCGACCTACAATGCCACAAAGTTTGCCATCCGGGGATTGACGAAATGCTGGGCACAGGACCTGGCTCCGTTTGGGATCCGAGTCAACAGTCTCTGCCCCGGATATATTTACACCTCCGCTTTCGTGAATTCGTGCAAGCAACTCGGTCTTGATATTCAGGAGGAGGATCGGAAAGCCTCAGCCATGCATTTGCTCGGCAGGCAGGGAAAGCCGGAGGAAATCGCCTCTGCTGTCGCGTTTCTCGCAAGCGACGACGCCTCGTTTATCACGGGAAGCGACTTGCTTGTGGACGGGGGATATCTTGCCAAATAAAAAGAATCGGGGTGATTGAGAACTGAAGAATTTCCTCGTAGCTTCAGGCACACCAAAATCAGGATTGACAAAGACTCATCGAGGAAGATCCCCCGTGATCCACCTTCACTCCAAATTCGAAACAGAACTGCAGGTCCGGCCGGACGACATCGATATGAACCAGCACGTGCACAACAGCCGGTACTTTGACTACGTGCTCGCCGCACGGTACGATCAGATGGAACGATGCTACCAGATGCCGATGGAGGAGTTCATCAAGCTTGGATTCGGGTGGGTGATCAAGACGGCGCTTGTGGAATACAAGCGGCCGCTGGGCCTGGGGGACCGCTTCATCGTCAGGACCTGGATCGAGGAAATCTACAAGGACGGGGTGAAGGTACACTTCGAGATTATCAGGAAGGAATCAAAGAAAAGAGCGTGTGACGGATATTTCCATTATGTCATGGTCGATCTGAAGAGCGGCCGGGCGGCGGTTATTCCCGACTGGATTATCCAAAAATACTCAGTCTGAGGAGAGCATCATGGTTGTCAATAAAACAGAAGTGGTAAAAAACGGAGTCGGGTTTGGGACGGCACTCGCGATCGTCATATCTTGGTCCCAGCATCATTCCATCCTCTGGGCCATCATCCATGGTGTATTCTCGTGGCTGTATGTGGTATATTACGCGGTGACGAGGTGAGTTGCCCGATGACTGATAACAGATGGTAGATTGCAGACGGCAGAGAGCAGGGAACAGACGTCAGATGATCGGGCGGTACGCTTGCATTCTTGGTGTACCTCCTGCTCTCCAGCGCCGTTGCCCCATTGCTTCAAGCAAACTGCCCCGCCACCCACCCGCTGGCCCAGGCCCACTGGAAGTTATATCCTCCCAACCAGCCTGTCACATCGACACATTCCCCGACAAAGTATAGTCCCCGCACGTTCTTCGCTTCCATCGTCTTAGACGAAAGTTCATCGGTATCGATTCCACCGGTCGTCACCTCCGCCTTGCCGAATCCTTCGGTCCCGGTGGGTGTCACTTTCCATTGATGCAGTGAACGGGCAACCTCTTCTAGTTCCCGGTTTGAGTACCAGTTCACCGGCTTCGAACCGCCGAACCGTTCAAACCATCCACGGACAAAGCGGTGAGGCAGGACCCGGTTGAGCACCGCGATGATTTCTTTGCCGGTTTCACGCTTCGAAAGAAGGAAGTCAAGGCCGTCCATATCGGGAAGCACATTCAGAGTAATCGGCTCCTCCTCCCTCCAGTAAGAAGAGATTTGGAGGATTGCCGGACCGCTCAGCCCGCGATGGGTAAAAAGGATGTGCTCACGAAATTCGACCCCACGACAATTCACGCCGGCATCAAGCGCAATGCCGCTGAGTGAACGAAAAAACTGAAGGTCCTCGGCATCAAACGTGAGCGGAACAAGACCGGGCCTCAAGCTTGTAACCTTCAGTCCAAACTGTTTCGCGAGCGAGTAAGCAAAGTTCGTTGCTCCAAGCTGCGGGATCGACAGGCCCCCCGTTGCTATGACGAGCGAGCCCGACACGTACCTTCCCCTCGCTGTTTCCAATTCAAACTTCTCGCTCTTCCTCACAGCATTCAGGGCGCAACTTGTTTCGATGGTCACGCCCGCTTCGGTGCATTCCCGGCGCAACATCTCGATGATCTGTTGTGAGGATTGATTGCAAAACAGTTGGCCCAGTGTTTTTTCGTGATAGGCGATACCGTGCTTTTCGACAAGCGCGATGAAGTCCCTGGTGGAGTACCGGGCCAGCGCCGATTTGCAGAAATGCTCGTTCGCGGAAAGGTAGTTGGCGTGATCCGCCTGGAGGTTGGTGAAATTACACCGCCCCCCGCCGGAGATCCGGATCTTCTCCCCGATCTTCGCGTTGTGCTCGAGGACAAGCACGGACCGCCCCCGTTTGCCCGCCTCGATGGCACACATCAATCCGGCCGCTCCGGCCCCGATAATGACAATGTCGTAGTTCATGGTTGATTGAATTTCTTCCCGATCAATATCGAATAAAAATCCATCCCCTTCAATTGCAAAACAGTAAACTAATCGGTACACTCACAAATAATTTACCCCACCAAGGAACCTGATGGTATGAGAAACGTTCTCGTATTCTTCGGTATCATTGTCATCTGCGCCGCGGCGCTCGGCCAGGGAAAGATCCCGGTCGTCATTGAGACCGAACAAGGTACCATAGAGCTCAGTCTGGACAGTGCTCGCGCACCCCGATCCGTGGTGAACTTTCTGAAGTATGTCGACGGCAAGTTCTACAGCGGTGGTCTCTTCCACCGTACGGTCACCATGAACAACCAACCCCACGATTCGGTCAAAATCGAAGTCATCCAGGCCGGCATCAACCCGGAACGGGAGCAGGATGCATACCCCGCAATTGAGATCGAGCGGACGAGCACGACAGGGATCCTCCACAAGGATGGAACCGTTTCAATGGCGCGGCTCGGTCCCAACTCCGGGACGTGGCACTTCTTCATCTGCGTGAACGACCAGCCGCAGCTCGATTTCGGTGGAACAAGAAACCCGGATGGTCAGGGCTTCGCTGCGTTCGGACAGGTGGTGCAGGGCATGGATGTCGTGCGAAAGATTCAAGGCTCGCCGGCGGAGGGACAACGGCTCACACCCCCGATCCGGATATCATCGATCCGAAGAAAGTAACGGCCCGTCGCATGTCGAACAGCATCACACTCATCAACCACGCGACCATCTTACTTCGCCTCGGCTCCATAAACCTCCTCACCGATCCCATTCTTACACGAACCGTCTCGTTCATTCTTCCCCGCCTTCAGAAAGCCGGCCTCTCGTTCGAAGAGCTTCCCCCCATCCATTCGGTCCTCATCTCCCATAACCATTACGACCATCTGAACCTTAAGACCCTTCGGAGAATTCGAAGAACATTTTCCCCCATTGTTGTTTTCCCCACCGGCGTGGCGCGGTATGGCCGGAGGGTGGGCTTTAAGAAAGTAGTCGAGCTCGGTTGGGGGGAAAGTTTTTCAAACGACGGGATGACAATCACATGCGTCCCGGCCAAACATTTCAGCGGGAGATTGCCGTGGGACCGGAACAGGTCGTTGTTCTGCGGATACGTCATTCAAGCCAACGGATGCACAGTCTATTTCGCCGGCGATTCGGGATATGCACCTTTCTTTCGGGAATTGGGGAAGCTCTTTGCCATCGACGTCGCACTGTTGCCGATTGGAGCCTATCGCCCCCAGCAGTGGTTCAAAGGGATCCACATGAGTCCGGGTGAGGCAGTGCAGGCATTTCTCGATCTCGGGGCAAAGCATTTCATCCCGATCCATTGGGGGACTTTCAAGATCAGCGATGAACCGATGTCCGAACCCCCCATCCTGGTCCGCCAGGAAGCCCTTGCAAAGGGGGTTGAGGATCGGGTGCACATTCTCAGGAACGGTGAAACCTTTTCCTCTTGAGTTCGTTTTTAGTGATAGATTTCGTCGTATCTTGTGTCAAGGGTTCTCTGAAAGGTTCATGCCACGTGACGACCTATAATGCGACAACCGAAGGCATAACGATCAGCGTTCGGCCGATCTACCTGGACGGCCAGTCGGATGCCCTGGCGCGCAAGTTCGTATTTGCCTATTTCATCCGGATCGAGAATCACTCGCGGGAAAACGTGCAACTCCTCCGGCGCCATTGGTTCATCCGGCATGCCAACGGCCGGACTGAGGAAGTTGAAGGGGAAGGGGTCATCGGCAAGCAGCCGATCATCGTTCCCGGCCATTTTCACGAGTACAACAGCTTCTGCATCCTCGAGACCATGGAAGGAAGCATGGAGGGGACGTACCTGATGCAGCGGGAGAAGGGGGAACTGTTTCGGGTCACAATACCGAAGTTCAGCCTCCGCGCCCTTTCGAATTAACTTCCGCCGGAGTCGCCTCCGGAGCACACCCCACCAACGATGACGCTCCAACACCTTTCGTACGGACAGGGCAATCCTCTTCTTATCCTGCATGGCTTTCTCGGTTCATCGGATAATTGGGGGACGCAGGCAAAGTTCCTGGCGGAACATTTCCACGTCTTCGTTCCCGACGCTCGCAACCACGGTCGCTCTCCCCATGCCGATGAATTTGATTACGCGGTCATGGCGGAGGATATCCGTGAGTTCATGAGACAACACGGCCTCCCCGCCACCTCTCTCATCGGCCACTCGATGGGGGGCAAGACCGCGATGCTTCTCGCCCTCCGTTACCCGGAACTGGTCCGGAAGCTTGTCCTCGTCGATATCGCTCCAAAACAATACCCTCACCTCCACGATGAAATCCTGGAAGCATTGACATCGCTCAATCTTTCCCGCCACCCCTCCCGCCAGGAAATCGACCAGGCACTGGCAGTCAAGATCCCGAGCCTGACGACAAGGCAATTCCTGATGAAGAACCTTGCCCGCGATGATGGTGGAGGCTTCCGATGGAAGTTGAATTTACCCGTCCTTTCCCGCAACTATGACAGGATCGCCGAGGGAATTTTCTCGGAGCGGCCGTTTGGGAATCCGGCCCTGTTCCTGATCAGCGAGCAATCGGGGTACGTCCAGGATGAAGACGTCCCGCAGATTCGGGAACTCTTTCCGCACTCGGTGTTTGTGGGAATGAACGTAGGACATTGGATTCACGCTGAGGCACCATCCGAGTTCGTGCGCATCGTGACGGAATTTCTCCAGTCATAGCATTAACGATTCCCCATCTCCTGGTGACTATGAATCCATCTCACCGACGCCCCCCTGCACCGTTGCCCCGGTGCAGTTTTTCTTTCTTTCATGTTCCATCATTTTCCCGTTTATTGATCGCCATCGACAAACATTAATATTCCTACCATTCCAGTCCGGAGGACCTATGTATCGCCGTTTCCCCTTTTCCCTCGCAGTCCTTTTTTTCCAGGCATCACTGAGCCTGTTTGCGCAAACGACTCCTTTTCTGAGTGATGACGAGATTCGCATGCTTTCGAACGAAATTTCGGGCGACCGTGCGTACGAGCACCTCCGCGTCCTCACCCGCTGGCACCGAAACTCCGGCATGGAGGGATATTTCAAAGCGGCAGACTACGTCGTAGAAACCGCAAAACAGGCAGGCATGGAAGACGTGAAGTTCATCGAACAGCCGCTCCCGGGGGCCAACTACACTGCGCGCACTGGTGAGCTCTGGATGATCGAACCCGTTGAAGTGAAGCTTGCGGACATCGGTGAGCATGCCGTTTATCTTGCAGACAACAGCCACACTGCGGATGTCGCAGCGGAGCTCGTCTGGATTGGTGATGCTTCGCAGGAAGCTGTCGATAAGGTAGACGTGAAAGGAAAAATCGTTTTGACCAGCGGCTCGACGTTTGCCGCGGTGCAGCGCGCAGTGTGGGGCAAGGGGGCTCTCGGCGTGGTGAGTTACCAGCTCTCCGAAGGAAGGAGTGGTCTCGATTTCCCGGACCAGATCGCATGGGGATTTGTTCCGATGCCCCCTGAAGGAAAAGCCGGGACCTTCGCCTTCATGCTCCAACCCCGAAAGGGTGAAACGCTCCGACGCATCCTTGAAACGCAGAGCGAGCAGGACTTCCTTGGAACCGGCAAACGAACCAAAGGGGGACGTGTGGTGGTGAAAGCCAAAGTCGAGACGGAGATCGGGAAGGCGCCGGGACGGACGGGATTTGTGGAGGGGTGGATCCGCGGCTCAAAATATCACGACCAGCAGATTATCGTCACGGCTCATTTGCAGGAAGAACAGGGTTCCGCCAACGACGACGGGAGCGGTTGCGGGAATTTGCTCGAACTCGCCCGCGCGATGAACAAACTCATCAAGGAGGGGAAAATGAAACGCCCCTTGCGTGACATCCGCTTTTGGTGGACGGACGAGATCTACTCCGAATACCGCCATTTCCAGGACCACCCGGACGATGTCAAAAATTATCTTGCGAACATTCACCAGGATATGACGGGGGCGAACCAGGCGATGGGGAGCCGCGTGCAACATTTGATCTTCTCTCCCCACTCACGCACCTCGTACCTTGACGCGCTTTTCGAGAGTATCGGAACCTTTGTGATCCAGACCAACAACGGGTATCTCTCCGCCAGCCGGCAAGGGGGATTGCCGCGGCCTTACACCCGACCGATGTACGCCACGCGTGGCACACGCCAGGGATACACGGCGCAGTTCGTCCCGTACTTCGGTTCATCCGACCATATGTGCTTTGTCGAAGGGGCCATCGGCGTTCCCGCTGTCGGGATGATCAACTGGGATGACGATTACATCCATTCCTCCGACGACGACCTATGGCAGATCGATGCAACGCAACTCAAGCGGAACAATTTCATCATCGGCGGGATGGCTTATTTCCTCGCGTTTGCCGAGGCGGACCGCATTCCGACGATCGTCGGTGAAACCTACGCGCAGGGCCTGAAACGTCTTGCCCAGGATATGAAGGTGGCGATGCAGATGATCCAGGAGGGGAAAGGGAAAGGAGACGGTCTGTGGAAAGAGGCGACGATGATGATCGAGCAGGGAATTCTGCGGGAACTCCGCGCGGTAGGCTCTGCACGGGCATTTGCGCGCGGCGACCGGACCGCGGGACAAACCATCGAAGAATGTTCAGACCGGGTGAAGAGAAAAGAGGGCGAGCTGATGGCGGACCTTCGGTCGTACTACAAACGGGTGAACGGAAGCGACCCCAAATCGGTGAAGCTCACGACCGAGGAACAGGATGCCGTCAAAAAAGTCCCCGCCAACGTCGCCTCGTTGACCGAGTACTTCGGGAAACGGAACGCCGGCGCACCGTCCACAAAATTGCATGGCCTGATGCGTGCCGAGGTCTTTAACTATGTCGATGGCAAACGGAGTTATTACGATATTTATAAGGGAGTGTTCGCCCAGGCAAACGCGGCGGGGTCGTGGTATTACGGCACCGTCTCACTCGGCGATGTGGTGAAAACGCTTGACGCCGCGGTGAAGGCAGGAGCGATGACGGTACGATGAACGAAACAACGCAAAGGTCGTTCACCCCTACGGTGGCGATCGCTCTTGGCGTGACTGTCTTGTTCTGGGCCTCCGCGTTTGTCGCGATCCGGGCAAGCCTCGCGGCGTACACACCCGAGGACATGGCCGCGTTTCGATTTCTCATTGCCTCCGCGACCCTTGTAGGTATTGCGTTTTGGAAGGGAATTCGCAAACCGGAGCTCCGGGACATTCCCGGCTTCCTCGCAATGGGATTTCTTTCCGTCCCGATGTACCATGTGCTGTTGAACCATGGAGAATTGACCGTCACCGCAGGATCCGCGAGCTTCATCATCAACACGACCCCGATCTTTACGGCGCTCCTCGCCACGATCTTTCTCAAAGAACATCTCGGCATGCGGGGGTGGATCGGCATCGGCGTGAGTATCATCGGGGCGTTGTTGCTGATGCTGGGAGAAGGGGGTGCTCTCCAACTCGAAATGGGTGCGATTCTGATCCTTATTGCAGCGGTCGGCAACAGCGTTTACTTCGTCCTGCTAAGACCCTACCTCCGGCGTTACAGTCCGCTGGAGTGCGCAACCTACGCCATCTGGAGCGGCGTTCTCTTCCTCCTCCCCTGGTCCCCCAGACTGCCGGACGCGATCATGGCAGCACCGGTCGAAACGACGGCTGCCGTTGTGTATCTCGGAGTTTTTCCAGGAGCGATTGCCTACATTACCTGGGGAATAACCCTTTCGGCATTCCCCGCCTCGCGCGCGGCGACGTTTCTCTACACCATCCCGGTTTTCGTCATCCTGATCGGTTGGGTCTGGTTGGGAGAACTCCCGGCCCTCCTTTCCATTGCCGGCGGTATCGTGGCACTCGCTGGTGTCGTCATCGTTAACACCCGGAGAAAATAAATGCATTTGGAGGAAAATCCCCAAGGAAAGACGGAAGAATCGTTGGACCCCCAGGATTGGGAATCCATGAAGAACCTTGGCCACCGCATGGTGGAGGATATGGTGGAATACCTTCGGACGGTCCGTGAACGTCCTGTGTGGATCGAACCTCCGCCGGAAGTTCAGCGTCAGTTCCAGGCTCCTCTTCCCACCTCCCCTCAACCGCCCCAAAACGTGTACGATGACTTTCGCACTCTTGTCCTTCCCTACCCTACCGGGAATATTCATCCCCGCTTCTGGGGATGGGTCAAGGGAACGGGGACGCCTCTCGGCATGCTGGCTGAAATGCTGGCCGCGGGCGTCAATCCAAATGCGTGGGGAGCCAACCACATTGCAACCCATGTGGAGACACAGGTGCTTGCATGGTGCAAGGAGATGCTCGGGTATCCGCTGGACGCGAGCGGGCTCCTCGTCAGCGGCTGCTCCATGGCAAACCTTGTGTGTCTTGCTGTCGCCCGCAACGCGAAGGCAGGGTACGACATTGCGAACGATGGAGTACGGCCGGAGGCCGCACGGCTTGCGTTCTACGGTTCCGTGGAAATGCACAACTCGATTCAGAAAGCGGTTGAGCTTATGGGCCTGGGGCGAAGCGCTTTGCGGAAGATCGCGGTCGATGCAGACTACCGGATCGACCTTCACGCGTTGCGAACCCGAATCGCACAGGACCGGGCGGAAGGTTTCCTTCCGGCGTGCGTCATCGGTAATGCGGGAACGGTTAATACCGGCGCCATCGACGACATTGCGTCTCTAGCCGAACTTTGCAAGAAGGAGGAACTTTGGTTTCATGTGGACGGAGCGTTCGGAGCCTTTGCCGCTCTCGCCCCGGAGTCGAAACATTTGGTGAGAGGGATGGAACTGGCCGATTCGTTGGCAACCGACATGCACAAGTGGATGTACATGCCCTATGAAGTCGGAGTCGCATTTGTGCGGAATGCAGAGGCGCACCATGCCTCATTCTCCGTCCCCGGCGCCTACCTGACACGGGCAGAGCGGGGCTTCTCGCACAGTCCCATGCCGTTTAATGAGTACGGCGTTCAACTCTCACGCGGCTTCCGTGCATTGAAGGTCTGGATGTCTCTGAAGGAACATGGCGTCGAAAAATACGGCAGAATGATCCAGCAGAACATCGACCAGGCTGCATACCTTGCTTCGCTGATCGATGCAACCCCGGAACTCGAGTTGCTCGCTCCGGCACCGTTGAACATTGTCTGTTTCCGTTACGTCAGGGCAGGCATCCCGGAGGAAACCCTGAATGCAGTCAACCAAACCATTCTCCTGCACCTCCAGGAAACCGGTTTTGCGGTTCCATCCTCGACGATCCTGAACGGGCGCTTTGCCCTTCGCGTAGCCAATGTGAATCACCGAACCCGGCGGGAGGACTTTGCCCTGCTGGTGGAAGAGGTTGTCAGGACCGGAAATGGTCTGTTGGCGCTTTCTTCCTAATTTCATGATTGACCTTCACAATCCCGGAGGAGATCCGTAATGCAACACAATTCTGTTTTGTTGGCCCAGAATTCCGTGCGCCGAAGCCTGTGGGGCTCACTTTTCCTGCTCTGTTTCTTCGCCTTCGTACAGGCTCAGCACAGTCCGTTCGAATCGGCCATTGCCCGGTTCGAGGCAAAGCTCTCAGCCGATGTTGCCAACGACAGCCTCGGAGCGATTACGGCCGGTGTGTTTGTCGGGAACAAGGTGGTATGGAAAAAGGGATTCGGCTGGGCTGATCCCGCGAACAGAATCCCTGCGGACGGCGAAACAATCTACCGTATCGGTTCGATCTCCAAATCCATGACCGCGGTCCTGATGGTGCAAATGATCAACAAGAAATACTTCTCCCTCGATGATCCGATCGAACGATTTCTCCCTGAGATCAAACTGCTTCAACTTCCTCCTGGATCAAAGCCGATCACCTTCCGTCTTCTCGCAACCCACACGGGAGGGTTCGCCCAGGAACCGGATCTTCCTGATGCAGCCGCGGGACCGATCGAAACATGGGAGCAAAAGATCATCGCCTCAATCCCCACGATCACCTTTATCGCGAAACCCGGGGAGAAGTATTCCTATTCCAATTTCGGGTACGGGGTTCTTGGCCTAGCGGTCTCCCGTGCCGCAAAACGACCCTTTATGGACCTGATGCACGAGTTCGTTTTCACGCCACTCGGGATGAAGAACTCAGCCTTCATTCTTACCCCCGCCATGAAAGTGCAGATGTCCGTCGGTTATGCCAACGAACAGGCAAGTCCGATAGGCCCCGTCAAACCTGCGTATGAACATGCCGGACGCGGCTACAAAGTTCCCCCCGGCGGGGTGTATTCGACCGTGGAAGACCTTGCGAAGTTTGCCATGAGCCAGATGGGGCTTCTTCCCCTTCCTTCCTTCGGTCCAAACGAGCTTGCAGAAATCCAAACGCGTCATGCCCGGTCGAACCAGAATGCGAGTTACGGCCTTGGTTTTTCCATTTCGGATGCCGAGCCGGGCATGGTCATAGTCGGTCATGGCGGAAGCGTCGCCGGTTATTCGGCAAACCTCGTGTTCGAACCGGCGGAAAAGATCGGCATCGTCCTGTTGAGAAATTACAACCGGGGAAGCACCAATCTCGGTCAGGCAGCGCGCGCGCTGTTAAAGGAGCTCGTTACGGTTCGACGACAAGAGCAACGATAGACTTTTCCAGCATCATCGACCCTCTCATATTGAAAGACTTTCCCATGAACGCGCGGCCTATTCCCTCAATGTTGCTCTGTACCCTTGCCGTACTTTTCGGTTGCTCTCAACAACAATCGGGACAGGACTCATCTATGACATCAGCACGTGATCCCCATTCGTTTGCCAAACCGGACGAAGTTGTGGTGACTCATCTTCACCTTGATGTAACGGTGAATTTCGAAACGAAACAGATCGCTGGCACGGCAACCCTTACTTTGAACAATAAATCAGGGTCGGACAAGTTTTTCCTCGATACCCGCGATCTTACCATCGAACGCGTCATACTCGGAAAAGGTGAACCGGAAACCCATTATTCCCTCGGCGATGCAGTCTCGTATCTCGGCCAGGCACTAACCATCGATATTACGCCGCAGACCAAGGACGTGACCATTGTGTATCATACCAATCCGAATGCGGCTGCCCTCCAGTGGCTGGAACCATCGCAAACGGCCGGGGGGAAAAAGCCATTTCTCTTCACGCAATCACAGGCAATCCTTGCACGGACCTGGGTACCGTGTCAGGACGGCCCCGGTGTGCGTATGACCTACAGCGCCCGCGTCAAAACCCGCCCCGACTTGATGGCCGTCATGAGCGCGAACAACCCGACGACAAAAACCGCGGACGGGGTGTATGAATTCTCCATGCCCCAACCGATTCCCTCGTACCTCCTGGCGCTTGCCGTAGGGGACCTTGCATTCAAATCCACAGGCACGCGAAGCGGCGTGTATGCGGAGCCTTCCATGGTGGACAAGGCCGCGTGGGAGCTTGATGACACGGAGAAAATGATCAAAGCCGCGGAATCGTTGTACGGACCGTACCGCTGGGACCGGTATGATGTTATCGTGCTGCCGCCAAGTTTTCCGTTTGGCGGGATGGAGAACCCCCGGTTGACGTTTGCCACTCCCACCATCCTTGCCGGCGATCGTTCCCTTGTCTCCCTGGTGGCCCACGAACTCGCCCATTCTTGGTCCGGCAACCTCGTCACCAATGCAACGTGGAACGACTTCTGGCTGAACGAAGGGTTCACCGTCTATTTCGAACACCGGATCATGGAGCAGGTGTACGGCCGCACCTATGCTGAAATGCTTGCCCAACTCTCGATGCAGGACCTGCAAACAGCCATAAACGATCTGGGATCGACAAGTCCTGATACACATTTGAAACTGAACCTTGCCGGCCGTGATCCGGATGAAGGGGTCAGCGACATCGCCTACAACAAGGGATACTTCTTCCTGCGGTTGATGGAAGAGACTATCGGCAGGGAACCATGGGATTCTTTCTTAAAGGCGTACTTTGAAGCCTTTGCCTTCCAAGCAACAACAACGGAGATATTCGTCCAGTATCTTCGCGAACACCTGTTGCACGGGGACAAGGACCTCGAACAGACCATCAAGATCGATTCCTGGGTCTATGGACCGGGCTTGCCAGAGAACGCACCGAAAGTTCATTCGGAAGAATTTGCCAAAGTCGAGACACAATTGAATTCATGGGAGAACGGGGCTCCTGCGGCCACTCTTGCAACAAAGGACTGGACGACCCATCACTGGCTGCATTTCATTCGCAACCTCCCTGTAAACCTGTCGCTTCAACAGATGGCGGATCTGGATCGGGCATTCGGCTTCACCAAGTCGGGGAACTCTGAGATTCTCGGCGCCTGGTTCCCCCACGTCATCGTTCATTCCTACCAACAAGGTTATGCAGCACTGGAAAAATTCTTGACGGGGGTCGGAAGAAGGAAGTTCCTCAAACCCCTGTACACAAAACTCGCTGAAACGCCGGATGGCCTTGAGCGGGCGCGGCGCATCTATCGCAAGGCACGGCCAGGGTATCACCCGGTGTCATACAGCACCATCGATGGGATCCTGAAGTGGCAGGAAGAGTAGAATTCATGCCCTGCATGGTGTATCGGAAAGAAACCGCTTTGCCCTCGTAACTTGTAGACGACCCCGGCTTTCCTTCATGACCGCAGTTCGGACGACGTGAAGAAAACCGGGTTTTTTATCTACGTCTGGATTTCCGAAAAAACACGGTAATACTCCGTAATTTCACTTGACACGGGATGGAAGAACGCGTATACTTGCCCCAAGAGTGGGCGATGGTTTATGCCGGCCTGCGTGAAATTAACCAACCCGTGGAGAGTGTGTTGATGTGGGGTCTGAGGGAGGGGTTCGGTGGATTGCTTCTGAGAGGAACGGTCGTTCCGCTCACCGTGCTGCTGGGCTCAGCGGCCCGGGGTCAGGTATCATCCTTTCCTTATATCGAACGCTTCGATTCCGCTGTCGTTCCTGCATTACCGCCGGGATGGAGTACAAGCACCCAACGGTCCTCCTCCGGTGATTTCGTTTCCACCACATCCTCCCCCCGTTCGGCTCCCCAGACTCTTCTGTCAACCAACTCCACGGTCGCGCAATTCCTCATCTCCCCACGATTCGATTTCACCGACAGGACGC
Source organism: Ignavibacteriales bacterium (assembly GCA_016192345.1). Lineage (GTDB taxonomy): Bacteria > Bacteroidota > Ignavibacteria > UBA10030 > UBA10030 > UBA6688. The sequence goes on from JACPUH010000056.1 coordinate 20,184, forward strand.
CGGAGAAACTCGAGTTCTTCACTGCCCGTTCCGGAACCCACCTTGCGGGAGTTCTCATTGAAGCTTCACTCGATGACGGGGTGACCTTTCCGATCACCGTCAGTGACACGTTGCGCAACCCGGGGGCAACGGGATATCTTCCCACCTCGCTCCGGCTTCCGGCAAGTCTCTCCAACCAAACCCATGTTCGCATCCGGTGGAGAGTTGTTGGAGGCGCAGGGGGAACAACCGGAACAATCCGGTTGGATGACATTACACTCACAACCCTCTCGACATACGACCTGGGACTTACCGGATTGACACTCATCCGTGTCGCTCAACAGGACGGACAATCGACGCCCGACAAGATTGTAGGCTTGCGCGCAACCGTGAAAAACTTCGGTCAAATCTCTGCCGGTGGCTATGCCGTCCGGTTCTTTAAGGACGCGGACAACAATGGGGTTGCCGATGATCAGGAGCTGTTTGCGTCCGTGGCAGGGACGCAAATACAGGTCGGCGACTCGGCCATTGTTGATGCCACCATGGAATCACCCGGCCCGGGCAATCACCGTCGCATTGCTGTTGTTGCCTTTCCTCAGGACAGCAACCCGGCAAACGATACAGCCACCGTCCTCATCCCGGTCTCCGCCGAACGCAACTCGATGATTATCAATGAAATCATGGTCGATCCGCTTACCGGGCAAAACGAGTGGATTGAATTCTTCAACCGGAGCCCTGATCCGATCGATCTCGCCGGATGGAGATTCTCCGATCGCCCCACGGCGGGAGGAAGCGTGAATATGTTCGTGATCACCACGCAATCACACACAGTCCGATCCGGGGACTTTGTTGTCGCAGCCGCCGAGTCAACGATCTTGTCCCACTTTCCCCTCCTCCGAGTGCCTGCGTCTGTGCGCCATGTCTTCATTCTGAACAGGAGCGGCGGCTTCAGTTTCGGAAATGACGGCGATGCGATCATCCTACACGACCAGGTCGGCCCAACAATCGACAGCGTCTCGTATTCGCCCGGCTGGCACCATCCGGACGTCAACGACTCTCGAGGGAGATCATTGGAGCGAATCAACCAGGACATCGGCTCGAACGACCCGCACAACTGGAGCACAAGTGCATCCGTTTCCGGGGGAACTCCCGGCGAAAGAAATAGTATTTATACGACGGGTCTCATGACCAATGCGTCCCTTTCTTTCAACCCCAACCCTTTTTCGCCCGATGGGGACGGATTTGAAGATTTCTGTCTTATTCGGTACCATCTCCCACTCACCACATCTCTCATCCGGATCACTATTTTCGATATAAGGGGAAGAGCTATCAGGACCCTTGCCAATGCCGACCTGGCGGGCCCGACAGGGGAGGTGATTTGGGATGGTTTTGATACGGAGAAACAGCGTGTCCGGATAGGACCGTATATCATCTTCCTCGAGGCGGTCGATGGACAAGGCGGGACTATCGCCACCGCAAAGGGAGTAGTTGTGGTGGCGACAAAGCTCTGAAGGTCACTTTTCTCCGAACTGCCATGCAACCTTTTGGTCCTCAGCCGTCACTTACTATCACATGGAACCGGTTCCCAATCCCTCCGGACAGGCCGATCATCGAACCCTGATCGGGGAATTTCTCTCCAACAAGAGCGAGCTGTCGTTTCGGCGCTTGTACCGCCAGTGCACTCCTCCGCTCTTTCAGCTCGTGTATCGTTTGACCGGGCAACATCAGGACGACGCGGAGGAGGTGGTGCAGGAAACCTGGATCCGGGCAGTGGAACGACTGGGCGAGTTCCGCTGGGAATCGAGCTTCACCACGTGGCTCTCCGGGATTGCCATTAACCGTTGCCGTGAGCTCTACAGGCAACGGGCAAAGCAAAAGAACGAGACCGGTTTTGACGACGGGGAAATCCTTGTGCCAGGGGGTGAACTGCCCCTCGCGCAACACATTGATCTTGAGTATGCCATCGCGGCCTTACCGGACGGGTATCGCGCCGTCCTGGTACTGCATGATGTGGAGGGATACACCCACGAAGAAATCGGGAAATTACTTGGCGTTGAACCGGGGACATCAAAGAGTCAACTGTCGCGGGCCCGAAACGCCATCCGAAAATTACTCAAGCAGGACGACCTGAAGGACCTTCATCGATGACGCACGACAGACATAACGATCTTACACCGGAGGAACAGCGCACATTCGAAGCATTGTCACGTCGCCGCATCCCTCCACCACACCTTGAGGAATCCATTATGAATGAACTTGCTGAACGCGGGCTTCTTACACCATCGACTTCGCCTCGCAAGCGGCAATTGTTCCAACTTGCTGCGGCTCTCGCCTTGCTGATCCTCGGCGGCATCACGGGTTATGTTGTCGGAACAGGGCGCGAGCAACCGGTTGAGCCAAAACCTCAAAATCCGCTCTTCGTCCTCCTGCTCCACGAAACTCCGAATCCGACTGAGAACACGGCGGAATTGGTGAGCGAGTACGGTCAATGGGCTCGGGGGCTTTATACTGGAGGTCGTTTTGTCACGGGGGAGAAATTACGGGAAACCGGACGTGTCCTGACCAAATCCAATGGACAGATCGCGGTCACCAAAGGGGTCCGGACAAACGAGACATCCATTCTTGGCGGCTACTTCATCATCGAAGCAAAGGATTATGACGATGCCGTGCGGATCGCCTCCGAATGTCCTCACTTGAAGTACGGCGGAACCATCGAACTTCGAGAGATCGAACCAACATAGGAACCAAAAAGGAGCATGATCATGAACTTCACAACCTTTTCCCTCACGCTCGCGATTCCGCTGAGTTTCCTTTTCTCGAACGGTGCCGATGAAAAGGATCGTTCCCCCATACAGCGGGCATGCTGTACACCAGATTCCGGGAGCAACCTGTCGGCAGCGAGCTCTGCGGCCGGCGAGACATCGGTCCCAGGGGAAGTCGCAACGAAGGTCTTCGACCGTTTCAAAACCCTGCAGGGAACATGGATCGGGACAAGTACCAAAGGTTGGAAGGAAGAGACAACGGTCCGTACGATCGCGCAGGGGTCCGTCGTTCAGTTCACCTCCTTCGATGCCCATCCGAACGAAACCATGTTGACGCTCATTCACATGGACGGCGACCGCCTGCTCATCACCCACTATTGCGTGGCGAAGAACCAGCCCCGGCTCCAGCTCACCTCTCTGGAGGATGAGGGAAAGACTGCCGTCTTTACTTTCCTCGATGGAACCAACCTCCCCTCCCGGGAGAAAGGGCATATGGATAAGGTGGTCTATCGATTTCGTGATGAAGATCGTTTCACAACGCAATGGACCTGGTACCAGAACGGGCAGGAACGTTGGATGGAGGAAATCGGGCTGGAACGGAAACAGTAACTGTCACTCAAAAGAGATTGGAAAAAGGTGGGCTCGTGAAGCCCCTTTTTTTTGATATCGGTCAATAATCCCTCTATCGCTTTTCCGCCCAAGTCTTGTCGGCAAGTCCCACACCGCGTCGGAATTTCCCACACTTCTCCACGCCTCCCTCCGGGCCGGCATCACTACACGAAAACCTCAACGTATTGGTTTGTCGTCACTTGCGATACGGCCGCCTGCATAGGATTTCTCCGGCACTCCTCTTGCACCTTGCCCCGGCACTCCGCACCCTGGTGCGGCATTCTCCCACACTGATGCAAAGGAGGCACTGCCGTGTTCGACTTTCTCAATTCCGAAACCATGTGGCTCAATCTCACGAACGCCATGCTTGGTCTGGTGACGCTGATCTGTCTCGTCGCCGTCGGCCGGATTATTATTCCTGAACTGCTTGCAAAGCTCGCCGCAAGGCGCGCCCGCGTTCGGGTGGAGGAGGATTCACACGCGTTCGACCTTTCCGGCCTGGGAATTACCATGGCCGATGGAGGCGAACGCCTGGACGAAACCTCCTATTCCGCTTATCGCAGTTCGGATCAGGATGACGACCCTCCGAACATTATCCGTTCCGAGAATTGACGCCATCATTCGTATACCGTACCCCTAGTCTGTGAGGATGCGATGCGATGCCCATTCTTGCGCGAAGCACAGGTGAAGTTCTGCCGCGCTTCCGCCTTCAAAAAGATGATCGTGAGGACTGCGGACCAACCCGGACATGAGCGTTGCTCCTCTCCGGGTTGGCTGTCGTGCCCGGTTGCCAAGCAACATCATGAAGACCAACCGGATCAATCCCATTGCCCGTTTCTTCAGGAATCGCTGGTGCAGTACTGCACGGCCGCGCCGATGTCCAAATTCATCCCGTATACCGAGGCACAACTCTCCCGGTGCGGCAACGAGGCGCATCGCTACTGCGAGGCGTTCCTCTCACTTGCTCAGCCTCCCCCCATCCCGGGCTCCTCTCTCTCGACGGTCCCCTCCACGGATGAGGCGATGGTGGAAGGCATCGAAGTCCCGGACAACCTCGCTTATGCCCCGAACCATCTCTGGCTCGACAGAGGAATGGACGGAAGCTGCCACATCGGCATCGATGCGTTCTTCGCCAAAGTGCTTGGCCATCTCGACGGGCTCAGCTTCATCACGTGGAAGGGGGTTGCCCGACCGACAGCCGTTCTCACGGTCCGGGGAATCGACCTGCAACTTGCCTTCCCGAACCCCATGGCGATTACCGGGGTCAACGCCCATCTCCGATCCCATCCCGAAAAGATCATCTCCGAGCCGTACGGGGCGGGCTGGCTCTTTGAGGGAATGGAAGCAAAGGGATGGAGCTTCCAGGAGAACCAGGGGATCGACGCCGGACTCATCCGTGGTGCGGAGGCACGTGCGTGGATGGCCCGGGAATCCTCCAGGCTCTCATCCTTCATCCATGAAGAAGTGACCCATGTGCAGGGAGGCGGATTTGCTTTAATGGCCGATGGCGGGACCCCCTCGGACGATCTCCTGCAATACCTGACGCGGGAAGAAGCACTGCAGCTTTTCAACAAGTTTTTTCCCCAAAACTGAACCGGAGGTTTTGCCGTGATCAAAAAAGGGTCCCCTGGATTTTGGTCGGGATTCGGTGTTGCCCTTGTCATCGGGTGGTTGGCATTTCCACGGATCCTCTACCGATCACTCGAACAGCCGGTCCAGTTCAGCCACGCGATCCATACGGGAGAGACCGTGGGGATGACGTGCGACGGTTGCCATACCTTCAGCAATGATGGCCGGTTCGCCGGCATTCCGACACTCGTACAATGCGCAGGGTGTCACGCTGACGTCGTGGGAGAAACAGAAGCGGAGGAGCATTTTGTGAAGGAATATATCAAGCAGAGACGCGAGGTTCCCTGGCATGTGTATGCGCGCCAACCGGACAATGCGCACTTCTCTCACGCCGACCATGTAAACGTCGGCGGGATCGTCTGCGAACGATGCCACGGGTCCCATGGGACAAGCGGGTCGCTTCGTCCTTTCGAAGAGAACCGGATCAGTGGATACAGCCGCGACATCTGGGGTGCGAACATCTCCGGCGTAAAATCGAATGCATGGGAAGGGATGAAAATGAATGACTGCGTTGCATGCCACAACGAAAATAATCATCGGAGCGCCTGCCTCGACTGTCATAAGTAACGAAAGAGCATTATGCCTTTGACTCTTACACGACGTGATATATTAAAGTTTGTCGGCGGTTCCATTGCCGGCATCATGGTGACACCGATCCCCTGGAAGCTGCTGGATGACGTTTCGATTTGGACCCAGAACGGACCGTGGATTCCCAAAGTCCCGCGGGGAGCCTTGACCACCTCCTTCAGCACGTGCGCTCTCTGTCCCGCCGGATGCGGAGTTCAGGCACGATGCGTGAACGGGATCCCTTATTTTCTTTCAGGCACCCGCAACCATCCGGTGAATAACGGAACACTCTGCCCAAGCGGCGTGGCTGCCCATCATCTTGCGTACCACCCTCTTCGGTTAAAAACCCCTGTTCAGGTTACCCGTGGCAACGGCACCATCGAGGTCCGGCCGGTAAGCCTCGATGATGTCCTCCGGAAAATTTCCGTCGCCTCAGGAAACAGTACCGGCGCGAAAGGAAGCCTGGCGCTTCTGGACCAGCGACCGGGAAGAACAGTCTCCCTGTTCTACCGGAAACAGCTTGCCCGGCACGATCATGGCATCTATCTTGTATCGCCAACCGATCCGATCCTGATCACGCAATGCCTCGATGAAATGGCGGAAACTCCGTTCGGGCCCGTCGGGTATCATCTTGAAAACGTCCGAACAATTCTCAGCTTCGCAGCACCGGTTCTTGATGGCTGGGGAACCCCCGCTCAAACATCCCCCATGCTCAGAACCCGGCATTCGTCGGAACAAAACGCCGTCAAGGTTATCCAAATCGATTCAAGGCATTCCCGCTCTGCTCAACTCGCCGACCAGTGGATTCCTCTGAAGCCGAAGACAGAAGCAGCTTTGGCCTTCGGGATTGCCCATGTCATTATCCGGGATGGTCTTTACGATAAAAGGGTGATTGGAAGGCGGATACCCGACTTCAACATTCCGGGAAAGCATTCCTATTCCGATCTCATTGGCCGTTTTACTCCCGATCATACATCAGAACTAACGGGCGTTTCGAGCGATGTGATCGTCTCGACCGCTCATTCCCTCGTCGCGAGGGGCCCTTCCGTCGCCATCGGCGATGGCGATTCAGGAGGGGGGCCTTTGGGAAAGGAAGCAGAGATCGCCATTTGGGGGCTGAACATCCTTCTTGGAGCCCTTGAAAGCAACGGGTCGATTGTGCAACGACGGGAAGCTCCGGTGCCGGAAGGGTTTTCGTCCAAAGAATTGAGTCCCGTGATGGGCATTTCCGCCATTCCGGATCACTCGATCGGACTCCTCTTGATTGACGGATCCGACCCTGGCGATCCGCTTCCCTGGTCGCTCCTGGAACGAAAGCTCATTCCGCGCCAAAGCCTGGTCGTTGCCTGTTCCCCCACGTTGACCGGGCTTGCTCAACACGCGCAGTATGTCGTTCCAACGCCGGCCCACCTTGAGGCGTTGACCGATATTCCGACGATAGTTTCGTCCGCAACAGCCACCTTCTCCATCTCTGCTCCCTTGCTCAAGCGTCCGGAGGGAATGACCGATGCGATAGAGATCATGGCAAAGGTCTTCGAAACGGAAGGATCGATGGAAGATCTTCTGAAGCAGCGTACATCGGCAATTTTCGCGACACGCCGGGGGTGCGTATTCAAAGCCGGCACGGGGACCACCGTCCCAATTACCGAACTTGGGTCCCCCGATGAGTTCTGGACCGAACTCACAGCGGGGGGAATGTGGACGGATGATCCGATCCGTTCGAAGCCCTTTTTCCAATTCCATTTCATGGGACGGGCACCCGATGCCTACCAACGCATGCTGGATGCCGGGGAGGCAGTTTCGCCGTTGGATGGCCCGCTCACCCCGGAGATGCTCACCGTTCTTCCGTACGGGCGCCGCGCGGAAGTCGGGGGTGCGCAGCTTTCTCCTTTAATGACAAAGCTCTACCAGGAATCGGGACTGCACCGGAGTTCAAAGGTCGCAGTGCTGAATCCGGCCACGGCAAAGAAATTCGACCTCGTACATGGGGAGCAGGGAATACTTGCAACGGCATGTGGAACCCAGAAAGTCGGGATCCGGGTCGATGCCGCCGTGATGCCCGGGGTCATCGAAATCGCCGCCGGCCCCGAACCGATCGGTCAGGCAGGAAATGAGATCGTGCAGGAGCAGAACATTCTTGAACTTATCGACCCTGATCAAGCTCTCCCTTGGCGGGCCTTCCGGGCAACACTTCGAAAGGCGTAAGAAATGGATCAAGCAACGGTCAAACAGTCACGCTACGGAATGGCAATCGATCTGGATCGGTGTACAGGATGCGGCGCATGTCTTATGGCATGCGCCGTGGAGAACAATGTCAGTCCGGGCCGACCGACGGTGAACGAAAGGACCGGAACGACCTGGATGCGGGTCATCGAAGTTCAGGATGGCAGGGCGTTTCCCGCTGCCGAAACAGCTTTTATACCGATGATGTGTCAGCAATGTGAGGAGGAGACCCCCTGTGTCTCTGTTTGCCCGCAGAACGCGGTTGAGGTCGATCCGGAAACGGGGATTGTCGGACAAATTCCCCAACGGTGCCTCGGGTGCCGGTACTGCATGACGGCCTGCCCGTACCATGCCCGATACTATAACTGGTGGGATCCACAATGGCCGGAGGGCATGGAGAAAGCATTGAACCCCGATGTCGCTCCCCGCATGCGCGGGGTCGTCGAGAAATGCAATTTCTGCCATGGCCGCCTGCATGATGCCAGGGCCAAAGCCGCGGCAAAGGGATCGAGAGAAATCAATCCAACGGATTACATACCCGCCTGCGTCGAGTCTTGCCCCGTCCAGGCCATCACCTTTGGCGACTTGAATGATGAAGCCGCCGATGTAGCCCGTCAAGCAAAGAGCGAACGGGCGTTCCGCTTCCTCTCCCGCCTTGGGACCGAGCCGAAAGTATACTACCTCTCCGGTCGTTCGTGGGTACAACGCCTTGCAGACCGTGAGCTTGCACGCTCGAAAAAGGAAACCGTCCATGGATAAGCATTTGATCACCCGCGGCGTCCAGCGCAGCCCATTCTGGAAATTCATCCTTTGGATCCTTCCCTGGGGGATGCTCCTGGGATGGGGGCTCTACGGGGCATACCTCTGCCTCGCGGAAGGACTGAACCAGACCAATATGGACAACCGGTTTGCCTTCGGTCTGTGGATCTACCTCGATCTCACGGTCATTGCGTTCGGCGCGGGAGCCTTCTTTACCGGCTTTCTGCTGTACATCTTAAAACGTCATGAACTCAAATCGGTGATCAATAGCGCCGTGGTATTGGGACTGATTTGCTACAGCGGGGCGATTGCGGTTCTGATGGTGGATGTCGGACAGCCTCTCCGCGCATGGTTCACCTTCTGGCATCCGAACGTCCATTCGATGCTCACGGAGGTAACCTTCTGCCTTACCTGTTACCTGACCGTGCTCATCCTCGAGTACGCGCCGATCGTCCTCAAGAACCGGCAGATACGGAAGATCCCCAGCTACCTCGTTTTCGAGTTCAACCTCCACAAACTGATGGTCGTATTTGCTGGGGTCGGTGCCTTCCTTTCCTTCTTTCACCAGGGATCGCTCGGTGGACTCTACGGCGTGCTGCGCGGCCGACCCTTCGCGTTCCGTGAGGAGCTGGGTATCTGGCCCTCCACCTTCTTCCTTTTTATCCTCTCGGCCATGGCGGCCGGACCCAGCTTCATTCTGCTGACGACCTGGCTGGTGGAAAAACTTTCCAGGAAGCGTTTGGTGAAGCACGAAACATTGAGCTACCTCGGGAAGCTCTCCGGCATCATGTTGACCGTCTACATCCTGTTCAAATCGATCGACACGCTGATCTGGATCAACAGCACGTCCCCTTCCTCGGGATTCCCGGCCTTTGAGTACTATGACCGGGCGGCATTCGGAACCTGGGTGCTCTTTGCCGAGGTCGTCGTGTTCGGGTTGCTTCCGGCACTCCTCCTGCTTCGGAAGAGATTCCGTGAGCACAGGGGTTGGCTTATCACTTCGGCCGTGTTTGTGCTGGCTGGTGTCGCGTTGAACCGGTTTGTCCTGACCATCCAGACTCTGGCCCTGCCGACGCTCGTCTTCGACGAATTCCTTTCTTACCTGCCGAGTTGGCAGGAGGTCGCCACCTTTTCCCTGGTGATCGCGTACGGCGTAGTACTGTATTCAGTTTCATTCCGGTACCTGCCGCTGTTTCCGCAGGAGCGCGAATTGGCGCAATCTTATTAACGGAGGATTCTCATGCTGCCATGGGTATACGAATTTCGATGGGATCTCGGCCATATCATCTTCCTGGGCGTTTTCTATTCCGTTGTCATCCTGATCGCCTTCACCCTGGTGCGTGCGTTGATCAGGGCCATCAGAGATTTTAAGAATCACCGCGTCGACCACATCATGTGGCAAGCGACCTTTGAAGACCTCCCCACCCCCGTCCGGGCCTGCCGTCATGAACTTTCCGGCGAAGTGGCAAACCGAACGTGCCCGAATGAATTCGATTGCAGGGAGTGCCGGACACACGAACTGTTCCTGCGGAAAAACCCCGCTTCTCCCGGTGGAACCACACCCCGGGCGTCCGGAGAGGAACAGCTCTTCGGTCTTTCGTTTCCCCTGGACCGCTATTACGACCGCGGACACACCTGGGTACAACCTGATAAGGATGGAACGGTGAAGGTCGGGTTGAATGATCTCGGTGCCCGACTCATCGGTTCCGTGGAGAACGTTCAATTGCCCGTAATCGGGTCCAGGCTTGAGGTTCACGGAACCGCCTGGCATGTGACCAGAGGGGGAGCGGATACGCGTATCCTCTCGCCGATTGAAGGAACCGTCGTCGAGGTCGGAGGACCGGGTAAGGGATGGTACCTCAAGGTGCGGCCGGAAGGAATGGAAACCGCGGTACGGCACCTATTGCGGGGGGCAGAGATCAAGCCGTGGCTTACGCGGGAATTGGAACGATTGCAGTTTGCGCTGTCGGCGGACGGCGTCGGTATGAGCCTGGCCGATGGCGGCGTACCAGTGGAGGATCTGCCAAAGTCCTCACCGAAAACGGATTGGGACGCGGTGTGGGGCGAGATGTTCTTGGAGGCGTAGACCTTTCAGGAGAGGGGTCTGTCTCAGTTGTTATTCACCGCGGGATGCTGTACCTTTTGATCCTGTCATACAATGTCGATCGATCGATTCCCAGGATCGCGGCCGCCTCTTTGATGTTGCCGTGTGTGCGCTCGATCGTAGCGGCGATGACCTGTTTTTCCAGTTCGTCCAGTGTGACGTTGCCGGGAACGCTCCATTCTTTTTTGCCGTTCTTCGGCTTGCCCAAAAACTGAAAGTCCTCCTCCGACAAGATCGAGCTTCGGCATGTCACAATCGCCCGTTCCAATGCGTTCTCCAGCTCGCGCACATTTCCGGGCCAGTCGTAGTCCATCAACAGTTTCAATCCTCCTTCCGAGATGTCTGCCACCGTTCTGCTCAACTCGTGGGAAAGCCGTTCTATAAAATGCCTGGCGAGCAAAGGGATGTCCTCCCGCCGATCGCGCAACGACGGAAGGTGAATCGTGATCACATTGAGCCGGTAGTACAGATCATCCCGGAACCTCCCTTCCTGCACGGCCTGGAGAAGATCACGGTGCGTCGCGGCAATGACACGAACATCGACCTCGAGTTCCTGCGTCCCTCCCACCCTGTAGAACTTTCGCTCCTGCAGTACGCGCAGCAAATCCATTTGAAGCTTGGAGGATATGTCGCCGATCTCATCCAGGAAAATCGTCCCGCCGTTGGCCATCTCGAATTTCCCCTTCTTCTGGGCGGAGGCTCCGGTGAACGACCCTTTCTCATGCCCGAACAGCTCGGACTCCAAGAGCGTCTCCGCGAGCGCCGCGCATGACACGGGGATGAACGTCCTCCCCGCCCGATCTCCCGAAAAGTGAATGGCGCGCGCGATCAGTTCTTTTCCCGTACCGCTCTCTCCCTGGATCAGCACCGTGCTCTTGAGACTCGAGATTTCCTGGATCAGCTTGAAAATATCATGCATCTTTGGGTTCTTGCTGATAATATCATGGAAACTGTACTGCCGTGACAGCTTCTTCCGGAGGATGACGTTCTCCCGCTGCAGGTTCTTCACTTTAATGATGCGGCTGACCAGGAGGGAGATCTCCTCCGGGTTGCACGGCTTGACGATATATTCCTGCGCCCCCTCCTTCATGGCCGTGATCGCCGTATCGACCGTCGCATACGCCGTAATAATGATCACGGAAGCTTCAGGATGCAACTTGCGGATTTCCATCATCGTCTCGATCCCATCGATCCCCCCCGGCATCTTCAGGTCAATAAAATAGATGGCGTAGTTGATCGCGACCGCCTTCTCGATCGCCTTGCGTCCCGACACGACCGCATCGACGGTGTATCCATCCTCCCGCAACCATGCCGCCATGGATTCTCTCATGATCTCTTCATCATCAACCACCAGGATGTTCCAATGCTGATTCATACAGACCTCTTATGATCAATTCCCGGAACCGTGAAGGGAGCGCACCGTCTCCCGCACAAGAATGGAGCAACTGGTGCAGAGCCCGCTCGTCTTCCGGTCGAGTTGTTGAAGGTTGGTGGCAAGCGACATCGGGCATGAACGTTCCGGGCAATGTGTCAAACCCAATGTATGCCCCAACTCGTGGATCGCTTCCGTGACCGCCCGGTGCAGGAACACCCCGGGGTTTGGTTCAAGCCCGTAAAACTCCTGTCGCAACCGGGCCAGGGCCAGTGTAGCAACTTTCCCATGCAACTGCGCCTGTCCGAAAACAAAACTCAACATGGGAATGAACATATCGACGGGCGACACGCCAAGGAGCTTTACCGTATCGCCGCGAACCTCTTTGAGGAGCCACCGGAGAATCATTTCTGAACTGTACTGGCGGCGCTCTTCATCGAAAGCAAACTCCGGAACTCCCTTTGGGGGAAGACGCCTTATCTCAAATCCGAACGTTTCCCCTATCCCTAATTCAATGGCGGCAAGGACATCGTCCTCCACGGCTCCCATTGGGACAATGGCGATGGAAGGCACCGGACCCTGTCCTATGATGCCCCGGGGAGAGTCGTTTCCGGCGCCCCCTCGTCAACATTGGTAAGCGGGAGGGAAACACGGAACGTCGTTCCCTCACCGGTCCTGCTTTTCACTTCGATATCACCGCGATGAGCCTGGACGATCCCGTAGACGACTGCAAGTCCCAATCCAACCCCCTTGCCCTCCCCCTTTGTCGTGAAGAAGGGGTCGAAGATCTTCGGAAGGAACTCGGGGGCAATCCCATCACCGTTATCCCTGATCATCAGCACTACGGCGGTTTTCTCCTTGTCAATCTCCGTGCTCAATGTCAGGAGTCCCTCCCCTTTGTTTGCCGTTGCCTCGGCGCCGTTCATGATCAGGTTGATCAGCACTTGCTGAAGCTGCGATCCGTCGCAGTGCACGGCCGGGAGCTGATCCGCGAGCCGGAGATCGACTTTGACATTCATCAGCTTGAGCTTGTGCGTGATGACCGAGAGCGTGGACCTGATGATCGCGTTCAAGTCGGCCTGTGCGCGATGAGGCTTGGACCGTCGGGAGAAGGCAAGAAGATCGGCGACAATCCTTCCCACCCGCGAAGTCTCGTTCGTAATCTGGGCCAGGTATCGCTTCACTTCATCGACGCGTCCGGGAGGAATGCCGGTATCGGTCATGATCCGCTGCAGCAGCATGGAGAGGTTTAGCACGCCAGAGATCGGATTGTTGATCTCATGGGCCACGCTCGCAGCCAGCTGCCCCAGCGACGCAAGCCGGTCTGTATGCAGAAGTTTCCGGTGTGCCGCATTCAGTTGTTCGGTCCGCTCCTCCACCTTGGTTTCCAAGTGCTTGGTGAATTCGTTCAGTTCCGTCAGTGCATGGAGGAGTTGCCGTCGCATCGAGTCGAACGAATGGGCCAGTTCCCCCAGTTCTCCGTTGCTGTCGATATCGAGAGGCCTGTCGAGTTGCATCGCGCTGATCGCGCGGGTCCCCTCGATCAGCTGACGGATCGGAGCATCGACAAACCGCCGCGTGAAGATCACAATGAACAGCCCGACAAGGACCACCTGAATGCCCGTCATCAACACGACGCGTCGTTCCACTTCGTCGATCTCCTCATCCACTTCCTTCAGATCGAGCGAGACATCCAGGACGCCGAGGACGTTGATCCCCTTCGGGTGCGCGTGACACTCTGCCTCGCTGCATGACGGTTCGTTGTAAATGGGGGTCACCATGGCAAGCCGGCGGACCCCGTTGGGACCCGTATAAATCCGGGAACGGGATGGGACATCCACCTTGACGAGCGGTTGGTCCGAGGCATGGCACAGGTAGCAGGCTTCGGCCTTTTTATCCACCTGCACCGCCTCCCCCACCGTGGTCGAGAACATAACACGCCCCTCCTTGTTGAAGATCCGGATCCGGTCGATCCCCTGCTTCAGCGCAATGGTTTGCATCACTTCGTACGCCGCCTCACGACTGTCGGCCAGCATGGCATGCCAGGTGGCGCTTGTGATTGCACGCGAAAGTTGATCGGCACCGACGATCATGGCATCCAGCAGTTGCTCTTCCTGCGTTTTAATGTTGATGAACCCGGAAATTCCTTCTGCCACGACGATCAGGATCGTCAGAAAAAGAATAAGCCGAAACGCAAGCCGGTTGGGGAGGAGTGATTTCATAGGACGTGGGCATTTTCCCGGCGCCGTTCCTGAGAATCAGAAACAGCCCGAAGGTTTCAGCAGGGGCAACTGCAAAAAATGTACCTCCCTGGGCGGAGTTCGATGCTCGGTACCACGGGGAATTCCACACGGGACTGGTCGCGTTTCTCTTGACAGTAAGATTCTTTCGGTTCACTTCTTACAAATGGAAAAGAACGATCGCCCCTTCCCGCTCAACCTTTGAAACCAATCCCCCTTTCCGTATATTGTGCGGTCGTTGCCAGAGTTGAGAAGATGAATGTTTCCGCATCAAGGAAGTGTACTGATGATGAAGAGGGCGCTGTACGACCGTGAACTTGAGAGCATCCTCCGACTGCACCGCAAGGGGGCGGGTGGGGTGCGCGTCGCGCTCGCACTCACCGCACGGCTCGACCGGCTGATCAGGGACGTGTACCGGAGCATCGAACATCCCCACAAAAACCTCCTGAGCATCGTTGCACTCGGCGGTTATGGCCGTAAGGAGCTTTGCTTTTCCTCCGACACCGACATCATGTTTCTGATCGGGAGTGAGGAACACAAGAGCGAGGCAAGTCTCGTCGTACAGCAACTTCTCCACCGGTTACTCGACTACGGTCTGGATATCGGACACAGTTTCCGGACCGTGGAGGAATGCCTGGATTTCTCCGGGACCGATTTCGAATCGTGGAATTCCCTACTTGAATCACGAATCATCTGCGGCAGTGTGCCGACGTACCGGTCACTCCGATCCGGGATTGCCGACCGCGTGCAATCCTATGACCAAAAGGGATATGTCCAAAGCCTGCTGAACGCGATGGAGATCCGGCACCGAAAATACGGCAACTCCACCAAGCTCCTGGAACCGAACATCAAGAACAGTGCCGGCGGGTTGCGCGATCTTCACACCGTGCTCTGGCTGATGCTGGGGACGGCCCGCATGCAACTACGCCTTAAGCCGAAGGAAACGGGACTCTCCCGGCTGCTCGGCGGCTCACCGTTGAAGAAACAGTTTTCCGCAAAGTTCCTGCGGACAACGCGGCAAGCCTTCGATTCCCTTCTCCGGATCCGCAACGAAATGCACCTCCAGGGCCGTTCGCTCCACGATTCGCTGGAATTCATCTTTCAGAGGCAGGTCGCAGAAGCACTCCGGTATCGGTCCTCATCAACCCGGACCAGTGTGGAGCGCTTCATGCACGAGTACTACATCGCCACCCGTGCCGTCGCGCAACTGACGCGACGGGTCGCGAATTGGGCGACAGAGCATTATCTTGATCTCCCCGCTCACACCGCCTCGCGCACCTTGGAAGGGCCTTTTGTCCTGCAGGGCGGGAAGATCGATCTGACACAGCGCCGCCCTGCGCTCGGCAACGGGGACGCCCTCCGCGCATTCCTTCTCGGCATCGAGCACCATGCACATTTCTCGACCCGGCTGGAGGATGCATTGACGCGCATGGCAACGCGCTGCCGGCCTCTCCGTTCGCGGGAGGAAACGGCGCTCCTTCGCGAGATCCTCAACAAACCCGCCGGAGTGACGCAGACGCTCAGAACAATGAACGATCTTGGGCTCCTGGAACGTTGGATCCCGGAATGGAGGGGTCTGGTCGCCTTCTTTCAACATAATATCTATCACTATTATACAGCCGATGAACATACCTTGATGGTGGTTGCTGCGGTGGAACAGTTGCGCGATGCAACGAACTCGTTCGGCGACGTCTTCCGCCGGCTGCAACGATCTGACGTCTTGTATCTTTCCTGCCTGCTGCATGATATTGCCAAGCCGCAACGCATCGGGGACCATGAGATCATCGGGGTGGAAGTCGCGGAAAAGGTCCTGAAACGCCTCCGCTATACGGACGCCCTGGAGGACGTTGCGTTCCTGATCCGCAATCACCTGTTGATGGAACAAATCGCCTTCCGGCGCAACCTGAGCGACCCGCAGACGATCCTCGATTTCGCATCGCGCTTCTCCAGTCCGCGCCAGCTCGACTATCTTTACCTCCTCACGTACGCGGACCTGAGCGCCGTCAACAAGAATGTCTGGACTGAATGGAAGGGAATGTTGCTCTACGAATTGTACCAACGCTCCCGGGAGGTGTTGGAGCGGAAACAAACACCGCTTCAATTTGAGGAAGCGGAGAGCGCGCGCTATCGTGAGGCCATCGAGGATCTCGTGCACCGGCTGGCTGTCTCCCTTCCCGAAGCCGATGCGCGCAGGCATCTCGAAGCCTTCGACAGCCCGGGATACCTGATCGCCTTCGATGCGAAGGAAATCACCGAACACATCCGCCACATTGGAACCGGCGAATCGCTCTCCACACTGTTCGTTCAAAAAGAGACATACACCGAGCTGACCATCATAGGCCCCGACGCCCCGTTTGCCCTGTCAAAATTCTGCGGCGTCCTGACGGCCAACGACGCAAATATTCTTGATGCGCAAATTTTCACCCGCAACGACGGGACCATCATCGACAAATTCCGGTTGACCGACTTCGTCACCAAAACCGCACTCACGGAGTTACAATCTTCCAAGATACGGGCGGAGTTATCCGACGTTTTGACCGGGAAGACGGCCATCCACCACCTCCTGCATCGGCACCGGATGAAATGGCGGCGAAAGGCGGGGAAGCACAATCCCAACATCCGGACCGATATCGAGTTTGAGGACCATCCGAAGTTCACCATTATCGATGTCTATGCCCCGGATATGCTGGGGTTTCTGTACAAAGTGACGGAAACGATCTCGAAGCTCGGCTTGAATATTTTCTTCGCCAAGATTGCGACGCGGGTGGATGGCATCGTCGACACGTTTTATGTGACCGACCGATTGGGATCCAAAATCGAGGACCCCGCCCGGCGGGAGGCCGTGAAGGACGAGATCCTGAAAACCATCGCAGAGTTGAGCCGCTCCGAACTCATTCCGGAATGATCGGGAACAAACCATGAAAACCGAGAGACCCATAGGTGTGTTTGATTCGGGGATTGGCGGACTCACCGTCGTCCACGCCCTGACTCGCCGGATGCCGCATGAGAATATTGTATACTTCGGCGACACCGCGCGGGTGCCGTACGGGCCGAAGTCCACGCAGGTGGTGCGGGAGTACGCCGCCCAGGATACGGATGTGCTCCTCGAACATGACGTCAAGATGATCATCGTCGCGTGCAATACCGTCTCCGCCGTTGCGCTGGACATCGTGCAGAAACGGGCCAAGGTCCCCGTCATGGGCGTGATCCTTCCCGGCGCGGGGGCGGCCGTGAAGACAACGAGGAAAAAACGGATCGGAATCATCGGGACGGTGGGGACGATCAAGAGCAACGCTTACACCAACGCCATCAGGCAGGTTGATCCCGAAGTGCAGGTCTTTGGAAAAGCCTGTCCGCTCTTTGTCCCGCTGGCCGAGGAAGGATGGATCGATCACAAAGCCACGGAGCTGATCGCGAAAGAGTATCTTTTTCCCCTGACGCTCGAAAAGATCGACACCCTGGTCCTTGGGTGTACACATTACCCCATTCTGAAGGGCGTGATCGCCAGGGTACTGCAGAACAGTGTCACGCTCATAGACTCCGGTGAGGCAACCGCGGAGGCAGCGGCAGTTCTTCTCGAAGAGCAACATTTGAAAAACACCAGCACGCTGAAGCCGAACCTGCGGTTCTCCGTGAGCGATGTATCCCACACCTTCGCTGAAGTGGGAGAACGTTTCCTCGGACAACGGTTGGGCCGGGTGCATCGAGTTTCCGGGCTTGCACATTAAGGAGGGATTCTCTTGGCAGAGACTGCGAGCTTACGTGGGGGCGGGAGACCGGTTAAGTGTCAACTTGCGCAATAGCATATACCAATTTGGAACCGCGTCACTCGTCAGCAAACTTCTTTATCGCCTCGAAGTACTTCACAATCGCCTTCGCCTTGTTCTTTCCAAAGGCAAGCCAATGCCAAGGCGTTTCCGGCGAGGGGTTGTCGACGAGTGGGATGCGGAGGACAGGTTTGCCTTTAAACTCGCTGAGTTCGGGTTGAGGGGATTGTTGGTCTTCGGGCATTGGGGCTCCAGGATTGGACCATATGAAGCAGAATTTGGTGTTTAGTGCCGCTCCCAATAAGTAATATTGTGTTTGGAGATGACCTGAGGTATTAAGTGGGGCGGCACTAGTGCCTTTTTGTATATTCCTCGGTGAAGAAATTCAAGATTTCTTAATTGTTGTGGCACTAGGTTCCACAGATTCTTGGATCGGAGTGTCCCTGGTCGTCACGCAAGCCCGCTTCGGCGGGCTTGTTGCTTTACTTCCCGTTCTTCTTTGGCCGAAGTTTCTTTACACTCTTTAGCAACTTCTTGTCTTCGGCTGCCACCTTGCGTCGAACCTTCTTGATGTCTTCCTCTGGTGGTAATTGTTCCGGCTTAATCCCACGTTCCTTGAGAACCTGCCGCACGCTTTGATTGTTCTTCACGTGCTCCGTCGTTATGGCAGGCTCGCCTTTGAGATCATCCTTCTTCACGTTGAAGTTCGTAATTTCCACTGCAAAGTCTTTTGCCTTGATCGTGATTGTTGGGAGGAAATCCGCCAGCGGACGGCTGCCTGGCACCTGGAGCCGTTGCTTCATCTCGTTTGTGGTAAATCCCCCAAACAACGCCTTGTCACCTTTGCTCCGAATGCGGGCAAACCCTTGATTGTCAACCCCTCGCTCGAAGATGAGTCCGGAGAGTTCCTTTTCCGAAAGCGAAAGCTTCTCCCGTGCTTGCAATCTCTCCCATGCGTTGATCCGATCCTCCACAAGCTCCTGCTTCCGGGTTTGGACTGCAAAGTAGCTCATGGCAAAGGCAATGGGGTCCTTCCGGGGATCGCCGTTCTGAGCTATCAGGTAGCAGGCATAACGGGTAAGCATGATATCGTCGATTTCTCGCTGGGTGCCTGAGCCGATGTCAACCATTTTGTTGACGTCAACAAAATGGTCGGTGGTTTCCTGACCCGCATTCTTGCATGCTATTTTGGCCTTCTCAATGACCTGGCCGAAGTTCCTCCACTCGCTGTATCCAAGCAGACCCTGTAGTTCACGGGCAAGCCAGTACTCAACATCATCGGCTTTGTGAGATGCAGACTCAAAGTCCATTGTAAGCATCCTGATCAGCTCAGTTTTCATATCGTCTCCTTTCTTGCTCCGCGCCTCTGTTCTCCGTTGGACCTTTTTTCCCCTCCACAATCTTGATCTCCCCCTCCGTTAGTCCGTACAGCTTGTAAACCAGTTGATCAATCTCCTTCTCCAAATCACTCGTGTCTGCTGTCAAGGATCCGCCGTTTCCCAGCGCTCCGGCTGAGCCAGGTACGTGGTAGACTTTCCATCGCCCTTCCATCATTCTGTGTGAGCATCCACGAGACTACAAGCCGCAACGGAGGACCGGAAAGGCCACGCAGAATTCCATACTTGCGATAATCGTTGATGTCTCCGAAATACTGATTTTTCATCTAGGACGGTATCTTCCACTTACAAATTGGGCAACCCCCAGAATGGCGCGAATGTTGACACCTCCAGAATTCCTGGCCAAACCCACTGACTCTGAGAGCCAAACGTTGCCAATTAGGTTCAATGAAATCACCCGCCGCAATTGACCTGTGCTCTGAAAATGGTAATCGCCGCAGCCATGTACACTCCGAACTACGAATATGCTTTCAGGATCAGGACCAATTTTTCCAAAATCTTTCTAACACCTAGCTTCAGTGGAGGAATAGCGTTCACCCGTTGCGCACATAAAGGGCCAATGGCGTAGTACAATTTAACAAATGACTTCCCGAGCACACTTTGCACAAGCTTACGGTCCCTGAATTGTCTAAGAAAGATTACATCAGGATGAATGTGTGACTCATACACCGCTGTCGCCACGAAACACTGATCCCCAAATGACGCCCCGACAAGTTGAAGACCATTGTATTGTATCGATCTCTGGCAATGGGGGCATGATCCATTGGATCGCATGAGTTTGTCAATGAGAATCTTGTCCCCACAATATGGGCACGGTAACAAGACCTGACTCGCCGGAGGACTCGATAGGATCTCTTCGTAGAACTTCTCGGAAAGTCTATAGATAGAGGGCTTTTCCACTTTTAGCTTCCTCACGGACTTCTTGACAGTTGCATTGTCAGGATCTCTGCTCATCACATTTTGGTACGCCTTGGCAAGGTTCCTGAACTGCTCACCGTATTCATCGTCATCAGAACGCCCAAGATAGTGCTGAGCGAAGACTGTCACCGTGTACTTGACAAATTCATGGTACCCCGGGTCTTCAAATACGTTTAGCGCGAGATCTTCGATCTTCTTAAGCTTGTTACTGCTCTCGTGCAACTTCCTCAGGTATTCGTCCTGAGGGTCCAGGACTCGCGCTGTCGTCAGGAAGCTATTCGCCAGCTCATAAGCATTTACATCATACAGTGAATAAGCGGTTTTGCCCAACATGTAAGCCGCAAACTTCTTTTCATTTGGGATCTTGGCAATCGTCCGTATGATCTTGAGTTGCTTCTTAAGGCCGACCTGATCTATCTTTAGAAGATAGTAATGAAGTTTGTCCAGTATACAGATGAAGTCTTGAAAGTCCACCTTACCGTCTATTCCGATGGCTTCATCAAGGATTTTATGCGCTTCCGCGATTCTTCCTGACTCAAAATAAAGAGACGCTAGGGCACGAGGTGCTTCGTAGTCCCCCTTCTCAAGATCCCACGCCTTCTGGAAGCTTTGCTCTGCGTCTTGGAGCCTTTTGAGAGATTGCAGCGTCTCCCCTCGTTGGATCAAATAGGATCTATTCGTTGGATCAATTTTTAACGCTCGCTCAAACTGGGTGAGTGCCTCCGCATGTTTGCCAGACTTTTGGAACCAGCCACCCAACACAACCCGAAGGAGACCGACCTCCGGAGCAAGCACAACAGCCTTCTTCAGGATTTCAATCGCTTCTTCATACTCTGGTGGGTCGAGAGTTGTTAGCTCGGTGGCTTCCGCCTGGAGTTTTTCGACTTCGGCGCCATACTCGAGCAATGAATCATACTCGCTGCGACTGGTCTCATTGTAGAGGATGTCGTACGCCTCCCTAATCTTCTTGTATCCTTCGGGATCTTTCTCGGGTGGATGCTTGGGTAGAAGAGTCAGGAAGGATTTCTTGACATCAGCCCGCGACGCATTTGTGACGAGTCCGAGGGCATCGTAATAATCAATCTTGGGACTCATCGGCGAGCACTCTTCGTATTCGGCTATTCATAAATTCTGAGTTCGGAAATTCATCTCGAATGACACGAGCATGCGCTTTTGCTTTGTCTCCAGAATATTGGATTGATAGAAGGTAGTAGGCTTGTGCACGATAGAATGGTTTGTGTGATCGCTCACCAAGCAAGCTCCTTTCGAGATGACCGGTGCTACGGGCCACGTTTCCAATAGCATAATGAGCGTACCCAATCCTGTAATGATCTAAAGGTGTTTCAATCCCCGACGAATCTGCTTCAGCGAGGTTCAAGTAATCATTGAACTTACCTAGCTTCCATAATGCATCCTGCGTTGCTCTCTTCCTCTGTACCAGGCTTACCTCAAGCGCCGCAAGAACGCCGATGGGCACTTCTGGTGAGTTAAGAAAAAAAAAAAA
>JACPUH010000025.1 GCA_016192345.1 Ignavibacteriales bacterium
GGGGGGGGGGGGGGTGGTTTACAAAGCTCAAGATACCACCCTTGACCGCTTCGTCGCGCTGAAATTTCTTCCGCCTCATCTCTCGGCAAATGAAGAGGATAAGAGCCGGTTTATCCAGGAGGCCAAGGCGGCTGCGGCGCTCAACCACCCCAACATCTGCACCATCTATGGCATCGAAGAGTCCGGCGACTCCACGTTTATTGCCATGGAATATGTGGAAGGGCAGACGTTGCATGACAAGGGCTTGAATCTTCCCCTCAAGCAATCGATCGAAATCGGCATCCAATTGGCCGACGGGTTGGCGGCGGCGCACGAAAAAGGGATCGTGCACCGCGATATCAAGTCGGAAAACATCATGCTGCAGAAGGACGGGCGCGTCCGGATCATGGACTTCGGCCTGGCCAGGATCAAAAGTGCTTCGCGGCTGACGAAGGTTGGCAGCACGGTGGGAACGACCGGCTACATGTCCCCGGAACAGGTGCAGGGAATGGAGAGTGATCATCGCTCCGATATCTTCTCTCTCGGCGTCATCCTCTATGAACTCTTTGCCGGGCAATCTCCCTTCAAAGGGGCGCACGAAACCGCGATCAATTATGAGATCGTGAACGTCGATCCGGAGCCGATCTCTGCCGTCAAACCCGATTTTGACGCTCAACTCGATGCGATTGTGATGGAGTGCCTCGCCAAGGATCCGGCCGAACGGTCCCAGTCCGCCGCGGAAGTGGCCAAGGACCTGCGTCATGCCAAGCGTGAATCAAGCAGATCGCGGATGAGTCGGATAACACCTGCCCGAACCGTTTCCACACAACGCCTTGGATCATCGCCGGTGATCCCGGTGCAGCATGCGGGTTTTCCTTTTCGGCAATTTCTCCCGTGGGCTCTGACCGGGGTCGCGCTGTTGTCCGTTTTAATTCTTCTTCTTTTGGGTCAGGGTGATTCAGCGAATGTTCCGTTCACCGTACGCGCCGTCATTCCGCCCCCGGAGGAGACGAATTTTCACCCGTATGGCTTTGCCGCCGGTCCGGTCGTTGTCTCTCCCAACGGGAGAGCCATCGCATTCGTTGCCGTTACACCGGATGGGAGAACAATGCTCTACCTCCGGGAACTGGATGCGGTTCGTCCAAGACCTTTGGCGGGAACAGAGCGAGCGTGGTATCCCTTCTGGTCGCCCGATAGCCGATGGGTTGGTTTTTTTTCAGGCGGGAAGCTGAGGAAAGTTGATGTATCGGGAAGTCCACCGGTGACCGTTTGTGACGCGCCCAATTCCCGGGGGGGTACCTGGAGCAAAGACGGCACGATCCTTTTTACGCCAGAGGCTGTCGGTCCGATTTTCTCCGTGGCCGCTGCCGGGGGCACTCCGGTTGTGGTTTCAAGGATCGACACCACGCGCAAAGAATCGACGCACCGGTGGCCCTCCTTTCTCCCGGACGGAAAGCATTTTCTCTATTTTTCGAGGACGGCCTCCTTCGGATCGGAGGCGGAGGGGGATGCCCTGTTTGCGGCGTCGTTGGATTTTACAACGAACAAGATGCTGATGAACACCTCGGCGAACGTGATCTATGCATCCGGACATCTTCTTTTCATGCGTGGCGGGACCCTTCTCGCGCAACAGTTTGACGAGTCAGCCCTGGAACTGAAGGGTGACCCCATCACGGTCGCAGAGAATGTCATCAACGATCCCGGATTTAATCTGGCAGTGTTCTCCGCTTCGGAGAACGGTATTCTCGCTTACCAGACTGGCGTCGGGCTTGCAGGGGCAAGGATGATGATCGTTGATCGAACGGGAAAAGAGTTGGGCTTTGTTGGAGATGTGATTGAACATTTTATTACCCGAATCTCACCGGATGGGAGAAAAGTGATCGCCAGCGTTTTCGAGCCACGATCACGCACACAGAACCTCTGGGTCTACGACCTTGCCCGCAATGCAAGAACTCGTTTCACCACCGGCCTGGCGACCGATTTCAATCCTGTCTGGTCTCCGGACGGGATGCGCATTGCCTTTTATTCCAACAAAGATGGAATGTATAGAATCTATACCCGGCCGGCAGATGGCGTCGGCATCGAGGAAACGCTCGTAACCTCGACCAAGCGAATCGCTCCGACAGACTGGTCGCGGGACGGTCGTCACATCGTCTATCAACAATTCAATCCGGTTCAGAGTGACATTTGGGTCGTCCCCCGCTCCGGGGAAAAGAAACCGCTCCCGTTTCTCCAGACACAATTTGAAGAATTTGATGCCCGGTTTTCTCCCGACGGCCGTTGGATCGCCTATGCCTCCAATGAAACCGGGATCAATGAAGTGTATATCCGTCCTTTCCCCGGTCCTGGTACCAGCGCGAAAGTTTCCGCGGCAGGAGGTGCTTCGCCGGTTTGGCAACGGGATGGAAGCGAGCTCTTCTATATTGATCGGGAAAACAAACTGATGTCGGCTGAGATGCGGATAAGGGGTGCAGGTATTGAGATCGGTACTATCCGAGCCCTCTTTACAAGAACACCCGTCATGAGTGATTATGAGCCCTTCCCCGACGGAAAACGATTTCTCATGAATCGCAATATCGAGCCAAAGAAAACCGACCCGATCACGATCGTTGTTAACTGGGATGCAGGGTTAAAGAAACGGTGATCCGGGAGCTTGGTATCACATGACAAACATCAGGTAACCATCATGATTGCACCTGAATATTCACTCAACCGCCTGACGCAGATGGCCGATCAACTTCGGCAGGTGCGGAAAGCGGAGCTACAGGCGGGAGACTGGGTCATCGTATTGACCGAGCACTCAACGTACCGGGTCCGGGTGTTGAACAACGGACGCTATGAAGTATCGGGGGGATGGTTTGAGAGAAAGTTCTCATCCCCCGTGGAGGTCGGCATCGTGGGTTGCACCTGGGGTGGGAGTGCGGTCAAGATCGACGTGGTCGCGGCGTGCGGTCTCCGGCTGGAGTTTGGGAACAAGGTGAAAACGAGTTGCATTCGCGAGATCATCGTGTTCCGGAATGCAATTCTCAATTGATTCAGAAGAAGCTCTCGCTCGACGTTTCCAAAGGGCGGCACAAAATTCATAAGGAATGGAGAAATGATCGGTCAGACTCTATCGCATTATACAATTCTTGAGAAGCTTGGTGAAGCCCCAAAGTTGTCGACGAGTGTTCTCCAACGAGTCGATACAACTTTGAAGATCCCGATTGCTTTTAATCGGGACCTCAAAAACAGGAGCTACAGATGATCGGTCAAACAGTTTCACACTATCAAATCTTGGAGAAGTTAGGCGAGGGTGGGATGGGAGTAGTCTATAAGGCCCAGGACACGAAACTGGACCGAGTTGTCGCGCTGAAATTTCTCCCCTCTCATCTCTCCGCCTCCGAGGCGGATAAGGCGCGCTTTGTCAAGGAAGCCCGCGCCGCGGCGTCGCTGACGCATCAATACATTGCCACCATCTATGAGATCGATGAGGCAACCGACTCTGAGACCGGATCGACGCAGTCGTTCATCGCGATGGAATACATCGAAGGGAAAACTCTGAAGGAGCGGATCGAGGAACAGCCGCTCAAACTGAGGGAAGCGATCGATCTTGCCGTTCAGGTGGCGGAAGGACTCCACGCCGCCCACGAACGCGGCATCGTACACCGCGACATGAAGAGCGCGAATATCATGGTGACGCCCAAAGGACAAGCGAAAATCATGGACTTCGGGCTCGCCAAGCTTGCCAAGGGGAGCGTCCTGCTGACCAAACAAGGATCGACGCTAGGAACCGTGGCCTATATGTCCCCGGAACAGGCACGCGGTGAAGCGGTTGATCATCGTACTGACCTCTGGTCGCTTGGTGTCGTCGTGTATGAAATGATTGCGGGTCGACTCCCCTTCCGCGGTGAATTTGAGCATGCCGTGGTGTATACCCTTCTGAATGAAGACCCGCCCCCGCTCACGTCGCTCCGGTCGGACGTTCCGATGGAACTGGAGCGCGTGATCTCGAAGGTGCTCGCGAAAGATCCGGATCAGCGGTACCAGCATGCCGACGATTTTGCAGTTGACTTGAAGAGAGTCCGGACCGCAACACCTGCGACATCGAGGATCTCCACGGTGACCCCCTCCGCGGGCGGGATGCCGGTGGCGGTGTCCGCGGCACGCACACGGCCTCTCGCCCTCGTACTCTCGGTTGCTGCAATTTCGCTCGCTCTGGGAATTGCGGCCGGGTGGATGTTTTTTTCCCCGCCCGAGGTTCCTCTCCAGAACGTAACGCGATTTATCCTCCCGTTCGAACGCACCAATCCGACGGATGGAGTGATAACATTTGCGCTCTCTCCCGACGGTTCCCGTTTGGCGTACACCACAGGTCTTGAGGCCAACAGCCAATTGTTCCTTCGTGACATGAATTCCTTCGATGCACAACCCGTTTCCAATACACGAGGGTTGAATATCGCGGGATTGTTCTTCTCCCCCGACGGGCGATGGCTCGGATTTTTCTCACGGGGCAAGATGAGCAAACTCTCGTTGAGCGGCGGAGCCCCCATCGTGATCTGTGATGCTCCGACCAATGCCCATGCCGACTGGAGTGCCGGTGGGATGATTGTCTATCAAAGGGAGTGGGGAAGTCACCTGTGGGTTGTCAGCGCCGAGGCTAACTCCACACCAAAGCCCTTGACCCGGCTGAATCTGGCGGAGGGGGAGCGGGGCCATGTCATGCCACGGGTTCTTCCCGGCGGGAAGGCGGCTCTCTTTACGATCTGGACCGGCGGGGTCTTCGAAGAGTCGTTCATTGCCGTGGTGGATCTGGCGACGGGAGACCACAGGATCATCTTGCGCGGTGGGGCTGACGCGCGGTACCTGAGTTCCGGTCATCTCGTCTATGCACGCGGAGCCACCATCATGGCCATTCCCTTCGATCTCGGAACACTGACCACGACCGAGGAACCGCTACCGGTTATCGACAAGGTCCGGTTTGCCGGTGACGCCGGATTTTCGATGATGAGTGTCGCGGATAATGGAACGACGGTCTATGTGCCGGGGGAAGTTCAGTATACTCCTTCCGTTGTTTCCCTGTTCGACGGGATCAGAAAGCGCGGGGAAATTTCCCTGAGGGAAAAGAATTTTGGCTACCCGTTCCTTTCCCCTGATGGGAAGAAATTGGGGATCGTCCTCTATGGATCAATCTACCAGCTGGGTGTCTATGATCTTCAAACGGAAACGCTTACCCAATTGACATTTGCAGAGGATAATTGGAGGGCTGTCTGGACGCCCGACGGCAGGCGCATTACCTATTCATCCAATCTTGCCGGGAGCTATCAGATCTATAGCATTGCAGCCAACGGAAGCGGTTCACCGGAAAAATTGTTCGATCAGGAAGGAAATCCCTATCCCTCCTCATGGTCGCCCGACGGCGGTACGCTTGCCTATGTTGCAACCGGAAAAGAGACCAAGGACGATATCTGGCTCTTCTCTGAAAAAGGCGAACCGAAAATCCGTCCGTTTCAGCAGGGACGAGCCATCGAAAACTGGCCCAAAATTTCCCCCGATGGACGTTGGATCGCCTTTGTCTCTGATGAATCGGGAGAGTCGGAGGTGTATGTCCGACCCTTCCCGGAAGGAAGCGGTAAATGGCGCGTGTCCAACGGAAAGGGAGTGAGCCCCCGATGGAGTGCCGATGGGCGTCGGATCTATTTTGTTCGGGGGGATGAGATTCACGCGACATCGATTTCTGCTGATGGCGGAACATCTGTCCTGACGGTTGGTCGGGAGGAAAAAATTCTTACGGTGAATGGATTGACCAACATGGATGTGTCCCCGATCGGCAATACCATGGTGACGGAACAGCAAAGTGTCGGTGTGCTGCCCGACAAACTCCACATCGTCCTGAATTGGTCTGAAGAGGTCAGAAAGAAAACAGCCACCCGATGACGCCTGGGGAAGGAAACAACAACTGACCATGCAGCATCAAGGGAATCGTTGGAACAACGCATTTCTTGACAGCCTGCGCCGGCAGGGAGACCCTCTTGCCGATGAAGCGTTCCGAATCCTACTTCAGGATGGGGAAGCCGGAAAGGCAAAGAAACTATTCGCGGAGATGGATGCGAACGACGAAATTCCGCCCGCGACGATGTTCCCCGAGCTCCACGAATTTTTTTCCACAACGGAACGGCTTCCCGCAAACGTCGATCTTGACCGAATTCGGCGGGGAGAAGACGTTTTCACCCGCCATCCGTTCACCGGTGCATTGGTCCTTTTGGCCAAGAGCCTTCCCGAGGGGTATGCCGCGCCCAATCTCGCGATCATTCTGAATATGTCGGGTAACCTGCGCGTCCATCCGTACAAACGCCTCCTTGCGACGCTGCAAACCGTTGTAAACGTTTCAACGATCCGGGGATTTCAGGACGGAGGACGGGCCGTCATCACGGCCCAGAAACTTCGTCTCCTCCACGCAGGGATCCGGCATATCACCGGCCGGTACCGGCCCGAATTCGAATCGTCCTATGGTGTCTCCGCAAATCAGGAGGACATGTTAGGGACGATCATGGGGTTTTCTTATCTGGTGATCGAGGGCATGAGAACCCTCGGAGTCGGATTGACCGACAGGGAGGAGGAGGATTTCCTGTATGTTTGGAGGGTATTTGCGCACATGATGGGAATTCATCCGATCGGCAAACCGGAAAGCATGGAGTTTCTTCCGGACAGCGTGGAGGATGCCGCGCGCTTCTACGAGGCCTACCGTCGCCGGCATTATGTCCGGGCTGAACAGAACCCTGATGGTGTGGCGTTGGGGGCGGCGAATCTCAGAATGTTGAAGGATTTCATTCCACGGTTTCTCAAACTGTTCGGACTCGGGCTTCTTCCCCGGTTGTATATGCAGAAATTAATGGGAGAAGTTCAATGCAGGAGGATCAACATCCAACCGGTCCGGGGTCATCACCTGCTTCGGTTGCTGCTGCTTCTCGTGCATCGGCTTCTGCGTCCCCTGGGAATGATCGGGGAATCGCTCCACGAACATTTTGGAATGACCTTGTTTCAGAAGCTGATTGATCGTTCGTACGGAGGAGACGTGACGTTCACGATTCCGACCGATCTCGGCGATCTCCGGAAGATGATTGCCGATCCTTCGCCTTCTTCCCCTCATCAACAAAACCGGTGAACTGACACGCTGTTTCAATCTCAAGGACCTCTTTCATGGCTGAACACCTGATCAATACGGAATCATACTCCATCCCCGAACTGATTCTCTTCGGCATCGGCTGTTTCATGTGGGTGATCGTGTACATCATGTACGTCCGGCATATTTTCCGCCACAAAATGATCGGCATGCCGGTGTTCGCTGCAGCCAGCAACTTCGGCTGGGAGTTTGTCTGGGGGTTTGTTCAGCCGTACACCGACATGGGGACGCTTTTCCTCTGGGGGTATCGCGCCTGGTTTCTTATCGATATCATCATTTTCTACGGTTTGATTCGGCATGGAGCTGAACAGGTCTCCATCCCTTCGGTGAAGAACTATTTCAAACCCCTCATCGCCTTCACTGCGATGTGCTGGGGATTTCTGTATTACTTCTTCAAGATCCAGGGATTTGACACGCCGATCGGCGCGAATTCTGCTTACATTGCCCAAATTCTTATCTCCATCCTATACCTGCTTCTGATTCTGCGTCACCACAAGCTGGTCTGGTCCTCGTACGCCATTTCATGGCTGAGGAGTCTCGGGACCGGCTTCATTTCGATCTTTATGGTCCTTCACTATCCGGACAATTATTTTTTGCTTACCCTTTGCGCTCTCTCCGCGGTTATCGACGGAGTGTATCTGGTCGTTTTTCACCACCGCATGACGGTCGATCATGCAATCGCGACGGGGGGATGAACGGGATGCGGTGCGACAAATCGGTCCTGATCAAGAGGAGCATGATGTGTTCCCATTCAACAATCTTCACCGGAGCCGATCGTGATTGATCTCTCCGGGTATACGATGGTCGAGAAGCTCCATGACGGGGTCAACTCCGTTGTGTTCCGGGCCCTCCGTGTCCGCGACCATCAACAGGTTGTCGTCAAATCCCTGAAGAACATTCCGGCAAACTCCATTGAGGTCGTGCGGCTCAGCCACGAGCTGGAGATGATCAAGCGGGTGGAGTCCGAGAACGTGATCCGGGTGTGGGGGGTGGAACGGGGAAGCGGGGTCAATGCCCTCGTCCTTGAGGATTTTGGCGCCGTCTCGCTCAAAAAAATTCTCGCCTCCTCACGCATCGACGTTGAAACCACCCTTCGATGGGCCTGCCAGATCGCCGAAGGTCTTGTAAAAATCCACGAGCGGAACATCCTGCACAAGGACATCAATGCATCGAACGTCGTCGTGAACGTCGAGGCATGCAGGGCCAAGATCATCGACTTTGGTATCTCCTCGCTCTTAACCAGGGAGGATCCCCGTCCGTGCAATCCCAACCTCCTGGAAGGAACGATCCAGTATATTTCCCCGGAACAGACCGGACGCATGAACCATGCGGTCGATTACCGGACTGATTTCTACTCTTTCGGCATCACCCTGTATGAAATGTTGATCGGCTGGCCTCCGTTTCAGTCGAATGACCCCCTGGAGCTCATCCACAGCCACATGGCGCGCGTCCCCATCCCGCCCAGCAATATCAACCGTGAGATCCCGGAGATGCTTTCGCGCATCGTCATGAAGCTTCTTGCCAAACCCCCCGAAGAGCGTTACCAGAGCGCGGTCGGGCTCCGGACCGATTTGGGACGATGTCTCGATGAATGGCAGAGGGGTCGGCGCATCGACTCCTTTGACCTCGGAAGCGTCGATGTGTCGAACCGCCTCCATCTCCCTCAGAAGCTGTACGGTCGGGAGGCAGATATCGCCTTGCTGATGGAGACGGTTCAACGGGTGTGCCGGGGGAGAGCGGAGATGTTGCTGGTCTCCGGCTATGCCGGGATCGGCAAATCTTCTCTTGTGTATGAGGTGCACAAGCCGATCCTCGAGTATCGGGGGCTGTTCGTCAGCGGTAAGTTTGAGCAGTTCAAGTACAACGTGCCGTATGCATCCATCGCGCAGGCAATCCAGGAATTGATTCGCAATTTGCTCGCGCTGAGCGAACCGGAACTCCGCTCCTGGAAAGAACGGCTCATGGCGGCTCTTGGAACCAACGCGCAGGTCATCATCAACATCATCCCCGAACTCGAGTTCATCCTCGGGAAACAGCCGGAGTTGCACTCCCTCCCTCCGGTGGAAACACAAAACAGGTTTCATGATACGTTTCAGAATTTTCTCCGGGCATGTGCCGCACCCGACCGTCCGTTGGTGATATTCCTCGACGACCTGCAATGGGCCGATCTCGCCTCACTGAAACTCATCGAGGTGGTGATGTCGAACCCCGAAAACAGACACTTGTTGCTTATCGGGGCTTTGCGGGAAGACGAACTGCGGCAGGGCGACCCGTTGTTCACGACACTCCAGGACGCCCAGCGCTCCGGCCTTTTCGTGCATAGAATTGTCGTCCAGCCGCTGGATGTCCGGCAGGTCAATGCATTGATCGCCGATGCACTCCGTCATGATGCGGAGGAAACCAGGCCGCTGGCCACGCTGGTGCATCAAAAGACCGGGGGCAATCCTTTTTTCGCGGGCGAGTTTCTCAAATCGTTGTATGAAGAAGGTACCTTGACGTTCGACGCGGAGAAACAGGCATGGGAATGGGATCTCGAGAAGCTGAGGGCCCGGGAGATCACCGATAACGTCGTAACACTGATGACCGGCAAAATCCGTCGCCTCGTCGCCGCAACGCAGAAGGCCGTTACCGCGGCAGCGTGTATCGGTGCGCAGTTCGATCTGCCGACGCTGGCTGCAGCGACAGGCCAAACGGAAGCGGAGACCGCCAGTGATTTGTGGGAGGCGGTTGAAGAGGGACTGGTGTTCCCGATGACCGAAGCATATAAATTTGTCCGACAAGCCGAGGACCCGGAGATGCGCCAGCATCTTCCTTCCGAACTTGCCGTTGCCACATACAAATTTTCGCATGACCGGGTCCGGCAGGCTGCCCGGGAGCTCCTCAGCGGGGAGGAGGAAACCCGACTCCACCAGCGTATCGGTCTTGCGTTGTTGAAGAGGATGCAGGGTTTTCCGTCCGATGAGCTTTTGTTTGATGTGGTCAATCACCTGAACGCCGCTGCCGGCAAAATCGGCGACGAGGGTGAACGCATCCGGTTGGCGCGCCTCGATCTCCGTGCCGGGCTCAGGGCTAAGGCATCGACTGCCATCGACGCGGCGCTTCGGTACTTCTCCACCGGATGTGACCTGGCGGGAAGCGCGTTGTGGGACCACCAGTATGAACTGGCGTACCAGCTTCACATCGAACGGGCGGAAGGTGAAGGTCTCGTCGGCAACTTTGCCCGCGCAGAGGAGTTGTTCAATGCCCTCATTCTGCGTGCGGTTTCAGACGTCGACAAGGCGAGGACGTTTTCCAGGAAATCTGCCATGTATGTCCACGCATCACAACTGGACAAATCCCTGAATGCAGCCATTGCCGGTTTGAAACTTGCCGGTGTTCGGTTGAGTCCGAACGCCGGTGCTCTCCGGGTTGTGAAGGAGCTTATCAAGTCCCGCTGGCTCTTGCGCCGTACCGGGTTTGATTCTCTGGAACACCTCCCGCGCATGACGGACGAACGATCGCTGATTGCCATGGAGATCCTGATGGTGATGAGCCGCTATGCATACGAAACGAGCAAAGAGTTCCATGGTGCTGTTTCCACCATGATGATCAACCTGACGCTGACCCGCGGACTGACCAATGCGTCCTCGTTTGCTTTCAGCGTTTATGGAATCATCGTGGCGGTGGCGCTGAGAAAGCAGGAGGAGGCGTTGGCGTGGGGTCGGCTTGCCACCCGGGTGGCGGAACAATTCCAGGATGCCCGGATGATCGGCCGGTCCAACTTTAGCATGGCCGCAGTCCATAATCACTGGCACAATCCGATTCACACAAACTTTCCGTTGTTGGAACTGGCCATTCATCAGCTGACGGAAACGGGGGATCTCGAGTTTGCCACGTACGCCAGCATGCATGTGCTCTCGGACATGTTTTTTTCGGGGCATACCGTCGACGAGCTTCTGACGCGGGCCAACCAGTACCTGGAATCCGCACAACGCCGTAAGTTCGACGATGATGCCAAGGCATTCATGGTCGACCGTCAACTTGCCCTGTGCCTGCGGGGCGAAACGAACTCTCCCACAACCTTTGAGACAGCCGATTTTCATGAACGGGAGTTCCTGGAGAACCTGAGTTTGCTGCGCGTGAGTGATTATTGGACCGCCAGGCTCCAAGCGCATGCCATTCTCGGCACGACCGGGCAGGCACTTTCGGCCATCAGCGAGCTCACCCCCATCATCCACACACTGACCCGCCAACCGATGGAGGCTGAATTCGCGTTCTATTCCTCACTCACGTACACCATGGCGATTCCACAGGCGGACGCGGGTCGGCGGAGGAAGTATACGAGGGCGTTACACAAGAACCTTGGTAAACTCAACCGTTGGTCGGTCTCTTGCGCGGAGAATTTTCTTCCGTTGGCATTGTTTGTCGAAGCGGAGATTGCAGGATTACACGATGATGCGCCGGGTGCTCTTGCGTTGTTCGACCGAGCGATCCTCGCCGCAAAGAATCAGGGTTTTCAGCATATCGAAGCGTTGGGCCATGAACGTGCGGCCCGCCTGCACCTCCGCCAGGGAAACAAAACCCGGGGCGCAACCGAACTGGCTGAGGCCGGGCGCGGGTTTACCCGTTGGGGCGCGTTGGGGAAGGTCCGGTTGCTGCAGCAAGAGTTTCCGGAATTCTTCACCGCCGGCCTGTCGTCGTCCGACTCCTCCGGAACGGTGGATCCAACCTCTACCGCCACTGGCACTGCAACGGCAACCGCCACCCTGGACCTTACCACCGTGCTCAAAGCTTCCCAGGCGCTCTCGGGTGAAATCCAGTTTGACCGTCTCCTCGAGAAGATGATGCACATCATTCTTGAAAATGCCGGAGCGCAGCGGGGGGCCGTCCTCCTGGAGAAGGATGGGGAGTTTGTGATCGAAGCCGAGGGAACCGCTCAGGATAAAACCGTCAAGGT
Organism: Ignavibacteriales bacterium; assembly: GCA_016192345.1. Taxonomy (GTDB): domain Bacteria; phylum Bacteroidota; class Ignavibacteria; order UBA10030; family UBA10030; genus UBA6688. Next base: position 12,078 of record JACPUH010000025.1, read on the forward strand.
GCTTCCGTCGCTCCCCGTCGAAGGGAACGAACGGCTCTCGGATGCGATGGTCCGGTATGTTGCCCGAACAAAGGAGTACCTCGTCCTGAACGATGCGTCGCGGGAAGGAGCGTTTACCGGCGATCCATACGTTCAACGCGTCAAATCAAAGTCGATTCTCTGTGCCCCGATCCTTCACCAGGCAAGACTCACCGGTATCGTTTTCCTGGAGAATAACCTGGCCGTCGGAGCGTTCACGCCGCAACGTCTCGAAGTACTTCGTTTGCTTTCGGCACAGATGGCGATCTCGATCGAGAACGCTCTGCTGCACGAAAAGGAAAAAGTTTTTGTCAGGATGCAGGAGGAAATCCGGCTGGCATCGCAGATTCAACAGAACCTCCTCCCGGTCGCATCGCCGAACATCTCCGGCTACGAGATTGCGGGAATCAATGTCCCTGCCCAGATGATCGGCGGGGATTATTTCGACTTCATCCCTATCAAAGAGAACCGCTGGGCGATTTGTCTGGGCGATGTCTCCGGCAAGGGACTTCCCGCGTCTCTTCTGATGGCCAATCTCCAGGCCACCCTGCGCGGTCAGACCATGCTCGACATTCCCCCCAACGAGTGCCTCGCCCGATCGAACCGTCTCCTTTTTCAAAGCACCAGTCCGGAGAAATTTGCCACCCTCTTCTACGGCATTCTGGACGCGGAAACCCATCAATTTTCCTTTTCGAACGCCGGCCACGACCACCCCCATCTTCTTAACGGGAAAAATAAAGAGAGCCGGTTGAAGGCGGGAGGGATTCCGCTCGGCATGCTCCAGGAGTACCGATATGATGAGGAGACCATCACGTTGGAACGCGGCGACACCATCGTCATGTGTTCGGATGGGATACCCGAGGCCATGGACGCCAACGAGGATTTTTTTGGTGAAGAGCGCCTTACCACGCTTCTCCGGCAAATCGAACACCTCCCTCCGCGAGCCCTGGTGGAAAACGTTCTGAACGCGGTGACCGCCTTTGCAGGATCGACACCACAATCGGATGACATTACGCTTGTTGCACTCAAGCGATTGAAAGAGTAAGCATACTCGCCGCGGAGAATGCGGCGATGGAGATTTGATTCGTTCGTCCCCCGTAGAGAAGGAACATTCGCAACAACGCAGGATTGCTTTTGGGAACTGGTCTGAGAAAGGAGCGATCGTTATGTTTATGCGCCTCGTTCAAGTCAGGGTTCGGCCCGAGATGGCCGAAAGTCTTCCCGTCATGTACCGGGAGAAGATCATTCCCGCACTGCGAAATTCGCCCGGCTGTCTCTACGCAAGCCTGATCCGGAGCGTTGGCAACCCGGAAGAAGCGATCTCCATGACGCTCTGGGATTCCCAGCAACATGCCGAAGCGTACGAACAAGGGGGACTTTTTCAGCGATTACTGGAGGAGGCCCGTCCGTACCTTGCCGAGACTTCGGAATGGCGGGTGCAGCTCTCGAAGGACTTCACGCTTCAATACCAGCCGGTGGTCGAAGAACCGGTGGTGAAGTCGCTCCAGGTAACGGCGGAGTCCAGCTCCGCCCTTTCCGCCCCGGATCATGGGAGGATGTACGTTCGTATCGTCTCAGTCCACCTGAAACCGGGGGCGAAGGAAGAATTTGCCAGGCTGTACGCCGCCGAGATCATTCCCGCGCTGCTGGAGGTTAAGGGCTGCCGGTATGCGTTTTTGACGGAGGGGATCGAGGAGCGGAATGAAGTCCTCTCCATCACCATCTGGGAAAACAGCGAGGCTGCAACGCTCTACGAGCAGGCGGGCGTTTTTCGCCATCTTCAGGCGAAAGTCGAGCACACCTATTCCGATCTCTATCTCTGGAAACTGGCGGTCGAAAAACAATCCGGAAAGACCGTTTCAACGACCGACGACCTCCACGTGAAAGGATACAATGTGGTAACGGGAAGCAGTTTTTAGTATATTGGACCGTGCCCTTCCACCGTATGGGCCTCTTCTCTCCATGATTATCCGAACGCGTCATATCGACGGTATTTCGATTCTCTTCCTGCAAGGCGCCATGATGGGGGAACCGGAATCGGGTGAAATTCGCAACGCAGTTCAGGCGGAGCTTCAACGACCGGGAAAAACCATTATCATGGACCTGGGGGGCGTCGGCCGCATGAACAGCTCAGGGCTTGGTGATATCATTTCCTCGATGGCCTCCACGAAACGAGCCGGAGGTATCCTCGTTCTGGCTAACATCAACCAGAAAATCGGTCCTTTGTTTGAGATCACCAAGATTACGCGTGTGGTGAAGCAATATGAATCAGTGGAGCGGGCCGTGGCTGCGTTGAAACGCCGCCCCGTAAAGTAAGTCCTGCTTGAAAGTCCGGGAGATAATCCCAATATTCTCACCAGTCCACACCCCTCTGTTCTTCACAACTGCTATCGGCGTCCTTCATTTCTGAGGAGAATCTCGTATGAGCATCCGTTCCAATGTGTTCGTGCCGGCAATCGTTCTCGTGGCCCAGATCTGCGTTGCCCAAACCGCAGGCACATCGTGGGAGGAAAAATTCCGCGCAATTCCATCCGCGGAAAAACAACGCGAGTACATGAAACGCCTGACTGCGCGCCCGCATCATCTGGGCTCTGCCTACAATAAAGAGAACGCCGATTGGATGGTTTCCCTCTTCAAATCATGGGGACTCGATGCCCGGCTGGAATCCTTCGACGTTCTGTTTCCTTCTCCGAAGGAACGGATGGTGGAGTTGGTCGCGCCCAAGCGCTTCACCGCGAAACTCCAGGAACCTCCCGTTGCAAAAGACCCAACCTCGAACCAACACGATGAGCAGCTCCCCACGTATAATGCCTATTCGGCGGACGGCGATGTCACCGCAACCCTGGTCTATGTCAATTACGGCATCCCTGCAGACTACGAACAGCTCGAGAGGATGGGGATCTCGGTGAAAGGGTGCATCGTCCTCGCCCGATACGGGGCATCGTGGCGGGGCATCAAGCCGAAGCTTGCGGCAGAGAAAGGAGCCATCGGATGCATCATCTATTCCGATCCGCGTGAGGATGGATACTACCAGGGCGAGGTCTTTCCTGACGGTGCATACCGGAACCGCGATGGCGTTCAACGGGGAAGCGTGATGGATATGCCGCTCTATCCCGGCGATCCGCTCACCCCCGGCATCGGTGCGACGAAAGAGGCTCAACGCCTGCCGATGGACCAGGTGCAGACCTTCACGAAAATTCCCGTTCTTCCCATCTCCTACGGCGATGCGCAGCCCCTCCTTGAAGCCCTGACCGGCCCGGTCGCTCCCGGATCGTGGCGCGGGGCCCTGCCTCTGACCTATCACATTGGACCCGGTCCGGCAAAGGTGCGCCTGAAAGTGAAGTCGAACTGGGATATCAAGACTATCTACAACGTTCTTGTCACGATACGGGGTTCGGAATTTCCCGATGAGTGGATCATCCGCGGGAACCACCGGGATGCATGGGTGAACGGAGCCCAGGACCCGATCTCCGGGATGGTTGCCGTGATGGAGGAATTACGCGCACTGTCCGAACTTATGAAACAGGGATGGAGACCGAAACGGACCGTCATCTACGCAGGGTGGGATGGTGAGGAGGAGGGGCTCCTCGGTTCCACGGAATGGGTGGAAGCTCATGCCGATGAGTTAAAGCAAAAGGCGGTCCTGTATATCAATACGGATTCGAACAGCCGCGGCTACCTCGGCATGAGCGGCTCACACACGCTGGAGAAATTTATCAACGGCGTGGCGAAAGAGATCATCGACCCGGTGAAGAACATCTCCACCTGGAAACGCTCACAACTCCAGCGTATCGGCACTGGGAGTTCGGAGGAACGACAGGAAGCGCGCACCCGGAGCGATCTCCGCATCAGTGCGCTCGGTTCCGGGAGCGACTATACGGCGTTCATCGACCATCTTGGGATCGCCTCACTCAATATCGGGTTCGGGGGTGAATCGGGGGGCGGGATCTATCATTCGATCTACGATGACTTCTATTGGTATACCACGTTCGGTGACCACGATTTCGCCTACGGCAGGGCTCTTGCGCAAACCGGTGGAACAACCGTTCTGCGCATGGCCGATGCGGATCTTCTTCCGTTCGATTTTATGAATTTTGCAGAAACGGTGCGCAAGTATTCGGAGGAGCTCAAACGCCTGCTGAAGACCGCACAAGAGGAGGTCAGGGAACGGAACCGGCAGATCGCCGAGGGCGTCTTCAGCGCAACGGCCGATCCGAGGATGCCGCTTATCCCGCCGTCGGTGGAGGAGGTGGCGCCCCATTTGAACTTTGCCCCGTTGGATAATGCCATCGACTTGCTTACCCGGAGCGCCGACCGGTACGACAAAGCGATAAGAAATTTCAAGCAGGGTGAACTCTCTTCATCCGTTCTGAAGGGAGTGAACGCGAAACTCATCCAGAGCGAGCGGAAACTGACGCACCCGGATGGGCTCCCCGGACGGCCCTGGTTCAAACATCTCATCTACGCTCCCGGATTTTATACCGGTTACGGTGTCAAGACGATTCCTGGAGTACGGGAAGCGATCGAACAGGAAAAATGGGAAGAGGCGGAGCGGGAAATCGTCAGAGTCTCAAAAGTTCTTGTCGGGAAGTCGGACCTCATTCAAGAGGCTGCGGCGATGCTGGAAGGGCCGGAGAAATAGCGATTGACTTCAAGGGTTTAGGAGTCACGCATTCAGACACTCAGCGTCCTTTGCGGTGATTCTTTTTTCCTGTCAGTCCGGACTAATTTTTGAAAGAACGTCCCCATGAGAAATCCTCAATCGAAGTTGTTCCTTCTGCTTGTCTTTCTCTACGCAGTTCCCGTGTTCGGTTGGCAAACAGCCCAACTCTCCATGCCGGTTGTGGAGAAAATCGAACGTGCCATCACCGCCGAGATGGCGAGGAAGAACATTCCGGGACTCTCCGTTGCCGTCGTCCAGGATCACCAGTTGAAGTGGTCGAACGGTTACGGGATGTCCGATCTGGAAAACTTCGTCCCTGCAAAGGCCTCGACCAATTACCGGCTGGGCTCCATTTCCAAGCCCATCACAGCCGTCGCGATCATGCAAATTGTGGAGCAGGGCAAACTGAATCTTGACGCCCCTCTTCAGCAATACTGTCCGGCATTTCCCCAGAAAAAGTGGCCGTTGACCACCCGCCAGCTTCTTTCCCATATCGGGGGAGTGCGTCATTACCGGGGAGACGAGATCAACAGCACAAAGCTCTACCCGACTCTTGTTGCGGGGCTGGAGATCTTCAAGGACGATACGCTCTTATCCGAACCGGGAACACGATACTCCTATACCACATACGGCTACAGCATTCTTGGCTGTGTTATCGAAGGGGTGTCCGGCAAGTCGTACGTCGATTTCGTGAAGGAGCAGATCTTCAAGACGGCGGCGATGGAGCGAATACGGGTCGACGACGTGAACGAGCTCATCCCCAACCGTGCACAGGGGTATCAAAAAATGCCGGATGGATCACTGAAGAACTCCGATCTCGCGAACACCAGCTATAAGATTCCCGGCGGAGGATGGTGCTCCACCGCGGAGGACCTGGCGAAGTTTGCCATCGCGCTTCAAACCGGAAAACTTCTGAAGCAATCTTCTCTCGACCAGATGTTCACGGGGGGGAAGCTGAAGAACGGCCAGGTGGTGCGAACGGACCCGAAGAACCCGGCGGCTTCCTATGGCCTGGGGTGGGCCATCAACGAGCGGAACGGCGTCAAGGAGGTCTCCCATAGCGGCGGTCAGCAGAGGGTGAACACGATGTTGTACATGGTCCCCGCAAAAAAGTTTGCCGTCGCATTGATGTGCAACCTTGAAGGAGCTGGACTCCTTGCCCTTGCGCGCGAGATTGCGGACGTTGTTCAGCAATAGTTGAAAGAAATCTGAATTGCCATCAGGAGCGCGCGTCCAATTTGAAAGACGCTGGCACAAATCTGGTCTGTACGGCAAAGTTCCAATAAGTAACGTGCTATCGCACGTTTTAGTTATGCGCCTCCGGCCCTCCGGCTGTGCAACCTCGAAGGGGCGGGACTGATGACATTGGCGAGAGAGATTGCTGACGCGGCGCTTCAAGCGCAATAAATGAAATTAGCCGTTCGGACTTTCAACGCATCATCAGCGATACCGGTCGAGCGGTACGTGAAGATTCATAGATCGCTTCCACGAGTTCGACGCTTCGCCTGCCTTCAAGCCCATCGCACATGGGTGTTCCGTTGGTGTCGATGGCGCTCAGAAAATTTTCCAGGATCGTTTTATGCCCCCGCACATCCGAGACCACCGGTGATGTTGCGCTCGCGTTGGCGTTCTCTTCTCCAGCCCTGATCGGCTCGTCAAGCGGAATGCGGAGATCGGCGGCAATGATCCGGTCATGTTCAAGGATGATGGTCCCTCCACTGCCGGTCACTTCAACACGCCTCCGGTAACCGGGGTAAAGGGAAGTTCCGGCCTCCAGGGTGCCAAGAGCACCGTTCTCAAACTCGAGGGTTGCGACAACCGTGTCTTCCACTTCAATATCATGAAGCGCCGTAACGGCTTTTGCATAGACGCGGCTGACGTTGCCCATCAACCAAAGCAATAAATCCACCGTATGCACCCCCTGGTTCATCAAGGCGCCCCCGCCATCGAGGGCTTGCTTGCCCCGCCATCGTGAATCGCGGTAGTACTCCGGTGGCCGGAACCATTTCACGCGCCCGGAGACGAGAATCGGCTTTCCCAGTCGCCCTTCGTCCAGTAATGTCTTGAGCCGGCGGATGTCGGATGCGGCACGGTCCTGGAAGAAAACTCCCAGCTTCACTCCTGCACGTTCGCATGCATCGATCAGGGAATCTGCACGCGCGGTGGTGATATCCATGGGCTTCTCGACCAGCACATGAAGGCCATGGCGCGCCGCTTCGATTCCCTGTTCTGCATGCAGTCCCGAAGGGCTCCCGATGAGCACGAGATCCATCGGCTTGTACAGAAAGAATGCCCGCATGTCTTCGTACACCTTCCCCCCGTACCGTTCACCCAGTTGTGTGGTTTTTGTCCGGTTCTGTCCGCAGAAGGCAACGATTTCAGCCCCTTTGATCTCCTGTGCGGCACGCGCATGAGTTTCACTGATCCCCCCTCCGCCAAGAATGCCAATGGAGTGCATGGTTAATACCTTTAAGGATAATCGTTGCTGCAAAATTGTGTTGGAAGGTAGTCACTTTCATCCCTTTTTTCAATATTCGGTCAACATTTGGCTCTTTCATGAACTTTTCGTATCGTGATACCCAAGATGATCAAATCGCTCCCCCTCGCCCTTACTCCACTTTAGTGTTTCCGTTCTCCGGGTTTCCCGAGAGTCCCCTCAAAATCATTCACCGCAGACCTGCCTCTACCTGTCGGTAGACAGGTGCCGGCAGGCAGGGTCGCTGGGAACACGGAGCAAAAATGGCCGAAAGACTGTCAATTGATAACTTTAAGTAAGAACCTCTGTGTTTCTGTGGCAAAGAAGGTCTTTAGGATAACCTCAGCAGTTACTGGTTCTTCATGAAACTCAACGAGCTTACAAGACGACGCACGTTCGGCATTATCAGCCACCCTGACGCCGGGAAGACAACGCTCACGGAGAAGCTTCTTCTCTTCGGTGGCGCGATCCATACCGCGGGGGCGGTGAAGAGCAATAAGATCCGGAAGACAGCCACGTCCGATTTCATGGAGATCGAAAAACAACGGGGCGTCTCCGTGGCAACTTCGGTGATGGGGTTCGAGTACAACGGCTACAAGGTCAACATCCTCGATACGCCGGGACACAAGGATTTCGCGGAGGATACCTACCGGACGCTGACGGCCGTCGACAGTGTGATCCTTGTTATCGATTGTGTGAAAGGGGTGGAGGAGCAGACGCGCAAGTTGATGGAGGTTTGCCGGATGCGCAGCACGCCGGTCATCGTCTTCATCAACAAACTCGACCGCGAGGGACGCGACCCGTTCAGTCTTCTTGACGAGCTGGAGCGCGAGCTCGGCATCCACACGCGCCCTCTGACTTGGCCCATCGGCATCGGTGCACGGTTCCAGGGGGTCTATAACCTGTACAAAAAACAGCTTGAACTCTTTTCCCCGAACAAGACGCGTATTTCCGAGGACATCGTCTCCATCGACAACGTCGCCAGCCCGCTTCTCGATGAACACCTTGGCCCCGATTCCGCCGCACGGCTTCGGGAAGACGCCGGATTGATTGAGGGTTCGTACGAGCCGTTCAACGGTGAACATTACCGTGATGCGTACCTCGCTCCGGTGTTCTTCGGCAGCGCCATCAACAACTTCGGTGTGAAAGAGCTTCTTGAGACGTTCGTCACGATCGCCCCATCGCCCCTTCCCAGGGACACCACCGTTCGGAAAGTCGATCCGGCCGAGAAAGCGTTCAGCGGGTTCATTTTCAAGATCCATGCGAATCTCGACCCAAATCACCGCGACCGCATCGCCTTCTGCAGGGTCTGCTCCGGCCGGTTCGAGCGGAACAAGTACTACTACCATACCCGGTTGGACAAAGAACTTCGTTTCGGCAATCCGACCAGCTTCATGGCGAACGAGAAGAGCATTATCGAAGAGGCCTGGCCCGGAGACGTCGTCGGGTTGTATGATACGGGAAATTTCAAGATCGGCGATACGCTGACAGAGGGGGAACATCTCGCCTTCAAGGGTATTCCGAGCTTTTCCCCGGAGATCTTCAAGGAGCTCGTCAACAGGAATCCCTTCAAGTCCAAACAACTGGACAAAGGGATCCGGCAGTTGACGGACGAAGGGGTGGCGCAGCTGTTTATCCATCGGGAGGGAAACCGGAGGATCGTTGGCACGGTCGGCAATCTGCAGTTCGAAGTCATCCAGTTCCGGCTCCTGCATGAGTATGGAGCGGAGTGCGCTTTCGAATCACTCAACATCTACAAGGCGTGTTGGTTCACCTGCGCCGATCCGAAGCAACTGGAACGGTTCACCTCGCTCCAGGGGCGCCATATTTCTTATGACAAGGATGATCACCCCGTGTTCATGGCCGAAGGGACTTGGTCGCTTAAGTCCGCGCAGGAGATGTTTCCGGAAATGGAGTTTCATTTTACCTCGGAGTTTAAAACTGATGTTGCGGCGGAGCGGTAATGATCAGCGCAGGTTCCCGTGCACACAAAGGGTTTTCTTAAAGAAACTTCTCAAGCATTTCATCGTTCTTCCTGATGTTCTCATCATTCTTTTTCAGCATGCTCGGGCTTTCCACAGTTCTTCCATTTCATGACAGGAGGTTTTTGGATGAAACTCATCTTCTCACTTCTTCTCGTCACATCAATCATGGCTGCTCAACCAACGACCGTTGAATACACGCTGGGGATGTCGAATCCCAAGTCCCATGTTTTTGAGGTCTCGGTGGTCTTTGCCAACCTTCCCTCCGGCGATGCCACGATCGACCTGATCATGCCGGTCTGGCGATCCGGTCGGTACGTGCTCTTCGACCTCGCGGGGAACGTCATCACCTTCAAAGCCGTCGATGGCAACGGGAAGGAACTGCCATGGGAGAAGATCGACAAGATGACCTGGCGGGTCCAGAAAAAAGGGGCAGCCACTGTCACGGCTTCCTACACGCTCTTTGCCAATGATTTTACGACGCGCAAAAACGGGCTGAACGCCGAACACGCGTTCGTCAACGGCGCGGCGGTTTTTTTGTATGCGGAGAAATACCGGAAACTTCCGGTGAAGCTGAACATCAAACCGTACGAGGATTGGCACGTGACCTCGGGACTTGAGCACGCGAAGGGGAACGCCCATATACTTGTGGCTGACAACTATGATCATTTGGTCGATTGCCCTATCGAGATAGGAAACCAAAAGGAGTTCGAATTTGACGTCGATGGTGTTCCGCACGTCATCAGCATCACCGGCGAGGGGAACTACGATGCGGATTCGCTGAAAAGGGATATGGGGAAGGTTGTCAAGGCGGCAAAGGATTTTTGGGGGGAGTTTCCATACAAACGGTACGTGTTCTTCGTCCATCTTTCGGCCCAGGGGGGCGGAGGAACCGAATACCTGAACTCGACGATCATGGGTGCCAAAGCGCTTGGTTTCCGGAGCGCCGGCGGGTACCGCGGATTTTTGGGCTTGACCTCGCACGAGTTTTTCCACACGTGGAACGTGAAGCAGCTCCGTCCCAAGGGCATGCACCCGTACGATTACACGAAGGAGAATTACGCGAAGGAGTACTGGATCGCGGAGGGAACGACCTCTTACTATAGCCCGCTGATCACGCGGCGGGCGGGTTTTGGCACGGCGCGGCAATATGTGGAGGGACTGGGTGCTGCAATCCTGGAGGACCGGTCGCGCCCGGGCAACAAAGTGCAATCCCTTTCAGAATCGAGCTTCGACGCATGGATCAAGCACTGGCGGCAGAACGAAAGTTCCTACAATACCCAATCTGACTATTACGGGAAAGGGTCGCATGTCAGCCTGCTGCTCGACCTCGAGATCCGTCACCGCTCCAAGGGGAAATCGTCTTTGGATGATGTGATGCGCGCGATGTACAAACGCTTCCCCATCACCGGCAAAGGATACACGATCGGCGATTTTCAAAAAGTGTCCGAGGAGTTTGCCGGCGGAAGTCTCAAAAAGTTTTTCGATGACTATGTTCATGGAACAACGCCCCTGGATTGGGAGAAGGCTCTCGGATATGCGGGACTCGAGGTGCA
>JACPUH010000057.1 GCA_016192345.1 Ignavibacteriales bacterium
AACCGTATGCATACATACGAAGAAAACAACTAAGAAAAAAGGGGGCTACTCACTGACGTCTGATTTCCGACATCTGACCTCCGCATCAATGGCGAACGAGGTGCCATCCATGGTCTCATCGCTGAGAGGCTATTGAAGCTCACGTTTCAAGAACACCCCCGTATGAGAGCCCTTTACCACCGCCACCTCCTCCGGCATCCCCTCCGCAACGATCTCCCCTCCCGCGTCTCCCCCTTCTGGGCCCAGGTCGATCACCCAGTCGGCGGTCTTAATCACGTCAAGGTTGTGTTCGATCACAACCACGGTGTTGCCTTTCTCGACAAGCTTGTCGAGGACGGAGAGGAGCATGCGGATGTCCTCGAAATGCAGTCCGGTGGTCGGCTCATCCAGGATATAAAGTGTCTTGCCGGTCCCGATCTTCGAGAGTTCGGTTGAAAGCTTTACCCGTTGGGCTTCTCCGCCGGAGAGGGTCGTGGCCTGCTGTCCCAAACGGATATATCCGAGCCCGACATCGTACAGCGTCTGAAGATGCCTTTGAAGCCGTGAGAGTTCGCTGAACAGCCCGATTGCATCCTCCACCGTCATCTCCAGTACGTCGGAAATCGACTTGCCTTTGAAGCGCACTTCCAGGGTCTCCCGGTTGTACCGTTTCCCGTTGCAGACATCGCACAGGACATAAACATCCGGCAGAAAATTCATTTCAATCCGCTTCACTCCATCTCCCTCACACCCTTCACAACGCCCTCCCTTTACATTGAAGCTGAACCTCCCCGCTTTGTATCCCCGGATTTTGGACTCCGGCAATTGCGTGAACAGGTCCCGAATGAGCGTGAAGAGCCCCGTGTAGGTGGCCGGATTTGAACGGGGAGTGCGTCCGATCGGCGATTGGTCGATGTCGATCACTTTGTCGATGTGATCAAGTCCCTTGATCGACTTGTAAGGATGCGGCACGGCGCGGGTCCGATAAAACTTGTTCGAGAGAATCGGATAGAGGGTCTCGTTGATGAGGGTCGATTTTCCGGACCCGCTGACACCGGTAACGCAGACGAGGGTGCCCAGAGGAATTTTCAGGGTAAGGTTCTTCAGATTATTGCCGGTCGCACCGGAGAGGGTCAGGAACTTGCCGCTCCCCCTTCTCCGTTGTTTCGGTACGGCGATCGTCTTCTTCCCCTTTAAATACAGGGCGGTATGCGACACCCCTCCGACACCGTTCCCGCTCACCTTAATCGCGTCGTTCTTAAGCTTGAGATCACCCGGCTTGCCGAATGTCACGACGTGTCCACCATGTTCGCCTGCCCCCGGCCCCAGGTCGATCACGAAATCGGCACTTTCGATCGTTTCCTTGTCGTGCTCGACAACGATAATCGTGTTACCCAGATCCCTCAGTGATTTAAGAGAGTTGATCAGCTTTACGTTGTCCCGTTGGTGGAGCCCGATGCTCGGTTCGTCGAGGATGTAGAGAACTCCCACCAGTTGCGTTCCGATCTGCGTTGCCAGCCTGATCCTCTGCCCCTCGCCCCCCGAAAGAGAGCGCGCGGTCCGGTCGAGGGTGAGGTACTCCAGGCCGACATTCAACAAAAATTCCAGCCGCTGCGTAATTTCCTTCAGGATCTGCCGGCCGATCTCCATCTGCCGCGGATTCAGCGAAAGGTTGTCGAAAAATCCCCTGGCCGAGCGAATGGAAAGGGAAACAATATCGTGCATGTTCGTCAGCTTCCCTGACGAGGCGTCCTCGAGTTTAATTGCCAGGCTCTCCTTCCGCAGGCGCCCTCCGTTGCACGACTCGCACCGGGAGGTTGCCATGAACGACTCGACCCAGTCGCGAATATTGTTGGAGGAAGACTCATCGTAGTACCGCTTCATCATTTCGATCAGCCCGCCGAAGCGGTGTTTGTAGGTGACCGTCCTGCCGCCGTCATGAACATATTCCACTTCAAACTTTTCGTCCCCACCGCCATGCAGGAGAGCGTCTCTCGCTTTGGAAGGGAGTTTCCTGATCGGCGTATCGAAGTCGAACCCATACCGTTTCGCCACTGCCCGGAGTTGGCTGAACATCCATGTCTGCCGCGGCTTTCCCAGCGGCGCCAGCGCCTCCTCGTTGATAGTCAGGTCTTCATCCGGGATGATCAATCGCAAATCGAACGCCTTCTTTTCCCCGAGCCCCTCGCATTCCGGACACGAACCGGAGGGGGTATTGAAGGAAAACGAATTCGGCGCAGGTTCATCATAACTGATGCCGCAGACATGGCAGGCGTAGTTCCTACTGAACAACTGGTCTTTTCCACCGTCGTTGACGATCAGGATGCCGTTGCCGTAGCGCAGGGCCACCTCCACGGATTCGGCGATGCGTGACCGCAATTCCTTCTTCATGGCGATCCGATCGACCACAATCTCGATGTTATGGACTTTGTACCGGTCGGCCTTCATTCCCTCCTTGATTTCTTTCGTCTCCCCATCGACACGAACACGAACAAAGCCATCCTTCTGGATCTGTTCGAACAGCTCGCGGTAATGCCCTTTGCGCCCTTTGACGACAGGGGCCAGGATCTGAAGCTTCGAACCGGAAGGATATTTGAGGATCGCGTCGATGATCTGGTCGACGGTCTGGCGCTGAACCTTGCGGCCGCAGGAGTAACAGAATTGAGTGCCGACGCGGGCAAAGAGGAGCCGAAGGTAATCATAGATTTCCGTGACGGTCCCGACCGTGGAGCGGGGATTCGTGCTGACGGTTTTCTGCTCGATCGAGATGGAGGGGCTCAGCCCTTCAATGTAATCAACATCGGGCCGCTCCATCAGTCCGAGGAACTGGCGGGCATAGGCGGAGAGGCTTTCGACGTACCGCCGCTGCCCCTCGGCGTAGATCGTGTCGAAAGCGAGGCTCGACTTCCCCGACCCCGAAAGACCGGTAATAACGATGAGCCGGTCGCGCGGAATCTCGACGTCGATATTCTTCAAGTTGTGGACGCGGGCGCCCTTTACAACGAGCTTGTCTTCAGGCATGGAACGAAGATTTCGAGTCAGGACAACGGAATGGATTTACATTCACATGTCGACATTCATACAATCAAGGCCCTGAAAAACTCTATTGATCCACCAAGGACACGAAGTAACACGAAGAAAAGCAAGAACAATAATCCTAAGAAGATGGCCTTCTAACCCTTCGTGTTCCTTCGTGAACTTAGTGGACAATTCCTTTCAAGAGCCGGTCAGTGAATTCGCTTCCGTTTGTTCAGGTATTCAAAGAGAGCCTTGTCAAACGGCGTGGCGGTATCGAGCAACACGTAATCGATGGCATTCTCGCGACACTCCCGTTTATATGTTTCCAGGAAGGTGCTGAAGGAGTCCCGGTAGGCCTTCTGAATGTGCCAGGGCTGAGTCATCAACTCCTCACCGGTCTCCATATCGCGGAAGACGGCATCGGTGCCGAACGCGAACGAGCGTTCCATCGGATCGAGCACCTGCATCACGATCACCTCGTTCCCCTTGTGCCGGAAATGTTTCAACGCTGTCATCACTTGCCTGGGGTCGTCGAAGAGGTCGCTTAGGACAATCACCAGCCCCCGCCGCTTGATCCGCTCCGCCACGGCGTGCAACGATTGCGCCGTCCCCGTAGTGTTGCCGGGCTTGAGCGTTTCCAGCTCCTTCAGAATCTGTTTCAGGTACGATTTTGTCGCACGGGGAGGAAGCGACACCCGGACCTGTTCATCATAGATCGTCAACCCGACCGCATCCCGTTGCTCCACCATCAGGTATGACAGTGCGGCGGCGACGTAGGAAGCGTACTCGATTTTCCTGAGTTGACCATCCGAGGCATAGTCCATGGACCTGCTGCCGTCAAGGATGAGATACGACTTCAGGTTCGTCTCTTCCTCGAACTGCTTGATATAGTACCGGTCGGTCTTTCCGTACGCCTTCCAGTCGACATGCTTGATTTCGTCCCCCGGCATGTACTGCCGATGTTCCGTAAACTCGACGCTGAATCCATGGTACGGACTCTTATGCAGACCGGTGATAAAGCCTTCAACGACAAGGCGGGCACGGAGTTCCATGTTGGAGAGTTGTGCAACGACGCCGGGTTGAAGATATTTAAATGCTTCCTGCATACGGGGTTGTCAAGGTATTAAATAAATGGACGATACACAAAAGCTAAGGAAATTCCTTTGGAGTAAACAGTGAATCGTGAACAGGGAATCGCGAACCGTAAACAGTTAAACGCGGAACTTGGAACCTTCAACTTTAAGCCGCAAGCACCAAATTCCAAATCTCATCGTTCAACCGCCGGAGGCTTATAATGAAGGATCGCGTCAGCGATCCACACTTTGGACAACGCTTTTCTCCCTTCGGCCTTTAGCTATTCCGTTCAAGAACCGCGCAGAAGAATCCGTCGGTCCCGTCACGGTGGGGAAGAAGTCTTATGTACGAACCGCTGGCGAGATGGAGAAGGTTCCATTTGGAGAGATATCCTTCAGGAGGCAGCGGGCTAAACCCCGGAGAACGGCGAAGGAAATCCTCCACCACTTCTTCGTTCTCTTCCCTCAGGAACGTGCAGGTGGCGTAGACCAGCCTTCCCCCTTTTTTGACGAGGGGCGCAGCGCTTTCAAGGATGTGCCGCTGCTTTGCCGAAAGCTCGCTGATCGTTTCCTCGGTGACGGTCCACTTGATGCCGGGATTGCGCCGGATCGTGCCGAGTCCGCTGCATGGAGCATCAAGAAACACAACATCGAACGTCCCGTTCTGGTCGCCAACAAGGTCGACGACATCAGCGATCTCCCGTGATCGCACATTGAAAACTCCGCCCCTCCGTGCCCGTTTGCGGAGTTCCTCGAGCCGGAACTTGTTCACATCGGTCGCCACGATCTCTCCCCGGTTCTTCATCAGTGCGGCAAATGCGAGCGTCTTCCCCCCGGCCCCGGCACAGGCATCGAGCAACTTCGCCGTTGGCTTCGGGTCGATGAGAAGCGGCAACAACTGGCTCCCCTCATCCTGCACTTCAAAAAACCCGTCACGGAAAGCCTGCATTTGAAAGATGTTCGCCCGTTTTGGCAATTCCAGGCCAAAGGGGGAAAGTCCTGTTGGCGTCGTTTCGACCTCTTCCCGCTGCAGTGCTTTCCGGCATTCTTCGACCGTCGTTTTCAGAGTGTTGACTCTCAGGGTAATCGGGGCCTGTTCGTTCAGGCTCGCAAGCATCTTTTCCGCCTCTTCTTCTCCGTATTCCCTGATGAACCGTTCAACCAACCAGTCGGGAAACGAGTGCAGAACTCCCAACCGCTCAACCGGGTCTTGAATCGGAACCATCTCCGGCGACGAGAGGCGCTGAAGGAGATCAGGAGCCAGCTCTTTCAGAAGCGGGGATTGAAGCTTGACGACGACATCGTTCGTGAGGAGATCGGTCTTTCGGACAACGGCAATAAGATACGTGACAATGACCAGGAGGAACCCATCTTCGCGACCGATCTCGGCCTTGGTCCCTTCCAGCCCCTTCCAAAGGAGTACTTCACAGCGGCGGAGATGCCGGAGAGTCCCGTAGGTCGTTTCGGCAAGGAAGCGGCGGTCACGGGAGCCAAGATATTTTCTCGACCGGAAAAAGGTGTCGATAAGGCTGTCAGCGGGCCTGTCAGAATTGCGAATGGTCAGGAGCAGTTCTTGCGCGTGACCGAGAAGCGAAGGGAGTTGCATGGCGGGATGAAGATACGGAGAATTATTGAGGCGAACAAAAAAGCGGCAACACATTTCTCAAGAAAGATGTTGCCGCAAAGACACTCGATCAGGGATTAACTGACCGGCTCCGCATGGACTTTCACGACAAATTCGACCATCCCGCGCCCATCCAGGGTAATCTGTACCGTGTCCCCTTCAGCAAGGTCGCCGGCGAGGATCTTTTCGGACAGCGTGTTCACCACGTATTTCTGGATCACGCGCTTCATCGGGCGCGCACCGAAGGCGGGATCATACCCGATCCTGGCCAGCCACCCTTTCATTTCCTCTGTGAACTCGAGCGTGATATTCTTGTTCGCAGCAAGTTTCCTGACATGCCGGAGCTGGAGGTCGACGATCTCGGTCAGTTCTGCCATCGTGAGCGGCTTGAAAAGTATGATCTCGTCGATCCTGTTCAGGAACTCCGGGCGGATGGTCTGCCGCAAGAGGTCGAACAGTGTGACCCGCAATTCACTCATCAGGTCATCACGGTTTTCCTCGTTGATGAACTGCATCTTCTCCTGGATCAGGTGGGAGCCGAGGTTCGATGTCATGATGACAATCGTATTCTTGAAATTGACCGTTCGTCCCTTGCTGTCCGTCAACCGGCCTTCATCCAGAAGCTGAAGAAGAACATTGAAGACTTCCGGATGCGCCTTCTCGATCTCATCTAACAGCACAACCGAATACGGTTTGCGTCGCACCGCTTCGGTCAACTGTCCCCCCTCCTCATACCCGACGTATCCCGGGGGGGCGCCGATCAACCGCGACACGGAGAATTTCTCCATATACTCGCTCATATCGATACGCACCATTGCGCTTTCGTCGTTAAAGAGGAATTCGGCGAGAGCTCGCGCTAACTCCGTTTTGCCGACACCCGTGCTTCCAAGGAAGATAAAGGAGCCGATCGGCCGTTTCTCATCCTGCATGCCGGCCCGGCTGCGCCGGATGGCATGGGCAACGGCCTTCACCGCATCGCGCTGGTTGATGAGCCGTTCGTGGATCCGCTCCTCGAGGTTCAATAACCGGCTCCTCTCGCCTTCCAGCATCCTCATCACCGGAATGCCGGTCCATTTTGCCACGATCTCAGCGATATCCTCCGCATCGACCTCCTCCTTGAGCATCTTCCGGTCCTTTTGCACTTCGGCAAGTTTCGTCGAAGCGTCTTTGACTTTCTTTTCCAGGCCGCTGATGACACCGTAACGGAGTTCGGCAACGCGAGCGAGATCTCCCTGCCGTTCCTTCTGTTCTGCTTCGAGCTTCGCCTGCTCGATCTCCCCCTTCATCTTGCGGATTGCCTGGATCAGCTCTTTTTCCAACTGCCAGTGTGCACGCAACTCCGAGCGGTTCTGGTTGAGCTCCGCAAGCTCCCGTTCAATATCCTGAAGCCTTGACTTCGAATCCTCGTCCTTTTCCCGTTTCACGGCCTCGCGTTCAATTTCAAGCTGCTTGACCCTTCGATCCACCCCATCCAGTTCCTCCGGCATGGAATCGATCTCGATACGGAGTTTCGAGGCTGCCTCATCGATCAGGTCGATGGCTTTGTCGGGAAGAAACCGGTCGGCAATATACCGGTGGCTCAGTTGCGCAGCGGCGACGATGGCTCCATCCGTGATGCGAACGCCATGATGGACTTCATACCGTTCCTTCAGGCCCCGGAGAATGGAGATGGTGTCCTCGACGTCCGGTTCATCCACCAAGACAGGCTGGAAGCGGCGCTCGAGGGCGGGGTCCTTCTCGATGTGCTTGCGGTACTCATCGATGGTGGTCGCGCCAATGGCGCGCAGATCGCCCCGGGCAAGCGCGGGCTTCAGCATATTGGCGGCATCGACCGCCCCCTGGGCTGCGCCGGCTCCCACCAGCGTGTGCAGTTCATCGATAAAGAGGATGATCTCTCCATTCGAATCGGTCACTTCTTTCAAGACTGCCTTCAGTCGCTCTTCAAACTGGCCGCGGAAGCTTGTTCCCGCGATCAGCGCCCCCATATCGAGCGCCATGATCCGTTTGGTCTTGAGGTTCTCCGGCACATCTCCCTGGACGATACGGTAGGCGATCCCTTCGGCAATGGCGGTTTTCCCGACACCCGGGTCGCCGATGAGCACGGGATTGTTCTTGGTCCGGCGTGAGAGAACCTGGAGCACCCGCCGGATTTCATCCTCCCTACCGATGACCGGGTCGAGTTTTCCTTTCCGGGCGAGGTCGTTCAGATCACGACCAAACCTTTGGAGGGCTTGGTACTTTTCCTCCGGCGTCTGATCGGTCACCCGTTGACTCCCCCGAACATCCTTGAGGGCTTTGTACACTCCCTCCTTCGTGACCCCCTGATCGCGCAACAGCTTTCCTCCACCGGACGATTTCTCGTCGATCAAGCCGAGCACAAGATGCTCCGTGCTGATGTACTCATCCTTGAGCGCTGCCGCTTCCTTCTGCGCCGCTTCAAAAACCATGGCAAGTGTCGGCGAAACATACCGGCTGGCAGCAGGTCCTTGCGTCTTGGGAAGCTTCTCCAGCACTTCGTTCACCTTGATCTTCAGGTAATTGACGTTTGCGCCGAGCTTCTGGAGGATGGGAACGACGACTCCCTCGGCATCCTGCACCAAGGCGGCCAACAGGTGTTCCGGCTCGATTGCCTGGTTGCCGTAGCTCGCAGCAATCTCCTGGGCGTTCTGAACCGCCTCCTGCGATTTGATCGTAAATTTGTTGAAGTTCATAGTTTTTCTCGGTAACCAGGAAAGCATTTTTTCCGCTTTCCAAAATCGGGTCCGTATTGATTCACACCTCTTTCTTTACCTGCTTCTTCTCTCCGGTGTCCTGTTCCTCCATCTTCTTCCCTGCTTTGAGTTCGATTACCATCTCCATCGCCTTTTGTTTATCCTGCGGCTGGAGATCATGAAACGCTGTAAGGGAAGCCGCCCCCGCTCCCTTCTTCGGTTCGCGAATCATACTGACGATTCCCGCTAGAAGAAGAGCAATGACGCCAAGTACAACTACCAGGGCCCAAAAGTCATAGGACATACGTTACCGCGCTTTGACACAAAAGGCGAGGGTGAGCCTCGCCTTTTGTCGGTTATTCTTCCGCCTCAGTATGAGGATCGAGACTATTTATCATCCACGACTTCATAATCCGCATCCTCGACCTTCTTCCCGGCGTCCCCTGGAGGCGGCTGCTGTTGCTGTCCACCGGTGGGACCCGCTTGCGGGCCCGGCTCCTGCTGTGGAGCACCTGCCGCCCTGGCAGACTCGTACATCTTCGTTGAGGCTTCATTCCAGGCCGTATTGAGGGCTTCCATCTTCGCCTTGATGTCGTTGATATTACCCCCTTTGATCGCCTCGTCCAGAGCATTGGCCGAGGATTCCACTTTCGCTTTCGTCTCGGCAGGCATCTTTTCTTCAAGATCCTTCAACTGTTTGCGCGTCTGGAAAACGAGGTTATCCGCCTGGTTCTTCGTCTCGATCTCGTCCTTCCGTTTCTTATCCTCGGACGCATGAGCCTGGGCATCGTTCTTCATCTTCTCTACCTCTTCCTTGCTCAGGCCGCTGGAGGAGGTGATGCGGATGCTTTGCTCTTTGTTCGTTGCCTTGTCCTTGGCGGAGACGTGTAGCATGCCGTTTGCATCGATATCGAACGTCACTTCGATCTGGGGAATACCCCGCGGCGCAGGGGGGATTCCGTCCAGATGGAACCGGCCCAGCGTTCTGTTATCGACCGCCATCGGTCGCTCACCCTGGAGAATATTAATTTCGACAGAGGGTTGACTGTCCGACGCCGTTGAAAAGATTTCGCTCTTTTTCGTGGGGATGGTGGTGTTCGCCTGGATCATCGGCGTCAACACGCCCCCCAGGGTCTCGATGCCGAGGGTCAGAGGCGTGACATCAAGCAGCAGCACGTCGGTCACATCGCCGGAGAGAACGCCCCCCTGGATCGCCGCGCCGACCGCAACCACTTCGTCCGGGTTGACTCCCTTATGCCCTTCCTTGCCGAAAATATCCTTGACCAGTTTTTGAACCCGCGGTACGCGCGTCATACCACCGACAAGGATGACCTCGTCGATCTGGTTCGGTAAAAGCCCGGCGTCCCGGAGAGCATTCTCCACGGGGGTCATGCAACGCTGGATCAAGTCTTCCACCAGCTGTTCAAACTTGGTGCGTGTCAAAGTCATGTTCAGATGCTTGGGACCGTCGGCGGTTGCCGTAATAAAGGGCAGGTTGATCTCTGTCTGCATGAGCTGCGAAAGCTCCATCTTGGCCTTCTCGGCCGCTTCCCGGAGCCGCTGGAGCGACATGGGATCCTTGCGGAGATCGATTCCCTCCTGTTTCTTGAACTCGTCAGCAATGTAGTCTAGAATCCGCATATCGAAGTTATCGCCGCCGAGATGCGTGTCACCGTTCGTCGATTTCACTTCAAAGACCCCTTCGCCCAGCTCGAGGACGGAAATATCGAACGTTCCGCCGCCAAGGTCGAATACGGCAACCTTCGAGTCCTTCCCCTTCTTATCGAGGCCATAGGCAAGGGCAGCCGCCGTCGGCTCATTGATGATACGCCGGACGTTGAGTCCCGCGATTTCCCCCGCCTCCTTGGTGGCTTGTCGCTGCGCATCGTTAAAGTACGCCGGGACCGTTATGACGGCATCGCTGATCTTTGTCCCAAGGTAGTCCTCCGCGGTCTGCTTCATTTTCTGGAGGATCATGGCGGAGATTTCCGGCGGGGAATACATCCGGTCGCCGATCTGAACTCTTGCCGTATTGTTATCCCCATGGACCACTTTATAGGGAACGAGCTTCATCTCCTCGTTCACTTCGTTGAAGAAGCGCCCCATGAACCGCTTGATGGAATAGATGGTGTTTTCCGAGTTGGTCACTCCCTGACGTTTTGCGGCCGCGCCGACGAGTCTCTCTCCGGATTTTGCAAATCCGACCACCGAGGGCGTGGTGCGACCGCCTTCGGCGTTGGCAATAACGACCGGGTCGTTCCCTTCCATCACGGCAACAACGGAGTTCGTCGTTCCGAGGTCGATTCCGATGATCTTTCCTGGTTTTCCTGACATTGATTGGTACTCCTTTATGGTGATTTCGTCGGCTCAACGCCGGGCTGTTTAATCGGGAAGACCCGGCAGGTTTTCGAGACCGGCCGGCTGATACCTTCTTTCAAGACAAAAAGGCCGGGCCCGTCCACCGCGGACCCGACCGACAGGTTTCGGCAACTTTCAGTTATGAATTCACCGGAACCATGAAAATCACTTTACTTTCACTTCAATCTGCACCGGCTTTGCTTCCTCAACCTTCGGCAGGGTGACCGTCAAGACGCCGTCCTTGTAGAAGGCGTCAATCCGGTCGCTCTTAACCGTCGTGGATAGGGTGAACGAGCGCTGGAATGAACCATACGAGCGTTCTGCCCTGCGATAGCTTCCCTCCCGGGTCTCCTTTTCCTGCTTCTTCTCCCCGCGGATGGTCAGCACGTTCGATTCGAGCGTAATCTTCACATCCTCCTTGTTGATGCCGGGGAGTTCCATCTTCACGACGTACTCGTTCTGCTGCTCCGCGATATCGACGGCCGGAGTCCAGAAACTCTTGCCGGTATTTTCCTCCGCACGCATTCCTCCGCGAAACGTATCCTCAAACAACCGGTTGATCTCCCGCTGCATCCCGAATACCCCTTGGGGCCAGGCCGTCAGCTCACGTGTTGGGTTCCATCGAATAAGTGACATGGTCGTATCCTCCTTTTGTACGACACGATAGCCGTTGTAAGAACAGCCATCGTGATTAACGGATTGAAATGATTTTTGCTTTGGCCGCATCGGTTTTCGGCAGGATGACCGTCAGGACCGACTGCTCGAATTCGGCCCGGGCGGCTTGATGCTGGATGCCCTCGCCGAGATTAAATTCCCGATAGTACGTCTTTAGACCAATCTCCCTGAGCAACAACCTCGCCTCGTCCCGGTGTGTGGTATCGACCTCCCCCTTTATCGAAATGCGCCCCGGTTGAATGGTGATGTTGATTTTCTCCTTCTCCACTCCGGGAAGGTCCAGCTTCAGAACAAACTCCTCCGCAGTCTCATAGACATCCGCTACCGGGATGATGATGTTTTCCATAACCCTCCCCGTTACTTCACCTCGATCGTGCGGGGTTTAGCGGATTCCGCCTTTGGCACAACGACCTTCAGCATGCCATTCTGCAGATCCGCTGAAATCCTGTTCGCATCGACATCATGACCGAAACGGATCGACCGGTTAAATGTGCGCACGCGGTTCTCATTGATCAAAACACGGGCATCCTGGGGGATTTCGTACGGTTTCCGCTCACCGCTCAACGTGAGCACGTCTTCCTCGAATGTTATCTTAACGTCCTCCTTTTTCAAGCCGGGGAGTTCCGCGACGATCACCGTTTCGTTTTCATATTCCGCTATATCAAGCGCAGGAAAGGAACGGGTCGAGGGGGCCGACTCGCTGACAGCAAAATCCTCGAAAAGTGTATTGAGCGTGCGTGGGACATCAAATCGGACTAGCATGGTGTATCTCCTTTTTTTATGGTTGTGTGAATCAACTACCTGCATCCTTTCTACGCAATCGGTGTGCCAAAATCAATCCCACAGAAATCATTGGCTTTTTGAGGATCAGGAATTCAAAAGCCAGACCTCCACGACACCTTGTCATAATTGAAAAGACATTCTTTGTCCTGATTTAGTGTTGTTCTGTCATAGCGTCTGCTTTTTTTTCAGGAGGATGTCGCCTTGACTTTCCAGCCCATTTTCTGTATTCTTGTGGGCAATTTTTTCGATATCCACGTTCCCAATCAAAGACGAGGAGTTCCATGCGTCGAATTTCCTTCATCTTGCTTCCCCTGAGTCTGCTGATTGCCCAACCAAAAATCGACAAGAATGCTCTCCCTGGCTATGAATCGATCAAGGCCAACGATCTCAGTGCACACCTCCATTTCCTTGCCTCCCCTGAACTTGAAGGAAGGGAAACGAGCTTTCGCGGTCAGAAGGTTGCAGCACGCTATATCGCCTCTGCATTTCAAAAACTGGGCCTGAAGCCGATCGGGGATGCGGGGACATACTTCCAACATTTTGACCTTGAGGCGACGCGCATCAACGAAAAGACCAGTATCGTTCTCTCAACGCCCGCCGGGAAAAAGGAATTCTTGATCCGAAAGGACTTTCTGACGAACAGCGCACGCGATACGGTTTTGGAGGCCCCTCTCATTTTTATCGGATTTGCCGATCAGGCACTCGATAAGGAAGGGGAAGAGTTGATCAAAGGAAAAATCGTTGTCACGCTTGCCGGTACAAAGACGGACGCGGCTGGTACCAGCGCGAATTCCTTCAGGCGACCCATGGCTACGCGACCCCTCCCCGGAAGCGTTGCGACCTTCGTCATCCTCGACGAGTCCGGACCTACTTCCCTGGCCGGCCTTGCGAACCGGTTCAGCAACGCGATCGATAAGGGCACTTTGCGGCTGGTAGGGGGTGAATCGCGACGCGGCGCCTCCGCTTCGTCAATGTACTATATTTCTCCCGACCTCGGGCAAGAGTTGTTGCTGGGAGTCGGTAAAAGCTTACAGGAGGTTCGAACATCAGCCACAGGCGATGGCTTCCCTCCCCTCGCGCTCGGCAAGGTTGCGGCACGGATCAACTCGAAAATAACAAAAGAGATCAAGCAATCTGAAAATGTTATCGGGATGCTGGAGGGGAGTGATCCGATGCTGAAGAACGAGATTGTGATCTTAACGGCGCATTATGACCATCTCGGGGTCAACGCGGACGGCCAGGTCAACCCCGGGGCAGATGATGACGGATCAGGAACCTCCGCCGTCCTGGAACTTGCAGAGGCGTTTGCCCTCAACCCGGTCAAACCAAAACGCAGCATTGTTTTCATGACCGTTACGGGAGAGGAAAAAGGGTTATTGGGGTCGTACTACTATTCTCAAAATCCCATCATTCCCTTGGAAAAAACCATCGCAAACCTGAATACCGACATGATCGGGAGGGTCGATAAAAAGTACGAGGCGTTGAATAATCCGAACTATGTCTATGTGATCGGGTCGGACAAGATCAGCACGGAGCTCGACAGCGTTCTCAAGGGTTCGAATACCTCGTCCGAGAATCTCCTGTTGGATTACACGTTCAATGACGAGAAGGATCCGAACCAGTTCTATCGCCGGAGTGACCATTACAACTTCGCCCGAAACGGTGTCCCGGTCGTGTTCTATTTCACGGGCGTTCATGATGATTACCATCGTCCGACGGATACGGTTGAAAAGATCCTCTTCGAGCGCACAGCGCGGATTACCCGACTGATTTTCGTCACCGGTTGGAATGTAGCCAACTTCCCCCGAATGTTCACGAAAAACGCAAGCCCGGCGGCGTACTAATACTCATGCTTTCCAAGGAAGAAGTACAACGCGGCTTGAATACGCGCATCGTTGGCAAGAAGATGTTCGTATTCGAGTCCATCGATTCCACGAGCACCTGTGCCAAAGCCCTCGGCGACGCCGGGACGGAGGAAGGGGCAGTCGTTGTGGCGGAGCATCAATCACAGGGCCGGGGTCGTCATGGAAGGACCTGGGAGGCCGAACCCGAGAAAAACCTCCTGTTCTCGATCCTCCTGCGCCCCTCGCTTGAAAAGGACAGTGCCGGTCTGCTCAGTTTTTATGCCTCGGTCGCCATCGCACGAGCCATTGAATCCACGACGGGAATCCCGGTGGAATGTAAATGGCCCAATGACCTGTTGATCAATGGCAGGAAGTGCTCAGGCATTCTCCTTGAAAACTCCTACCAACAGAACGTTCTTTCCTACTCCGTGGTCGGAGCGGGTGTGAATGTGAACCAGATCGAGTTTCCCTCTGCTTTCGGCAACCGGGTGACCTCCCTCGCCCTTGAATGCGGAAATGAGTACGACCGGAAGCAGATCCTTCAGAAGATTCTCGGCGAGTTGGACCTTCTGTACCTGAGCGTGATGCGCGAGGATTTCAGTCGCATCCTGGATGAATGGTTGCGACGGTGCCGGATGTTTGGCCACGATGTCACCGTGCGCCATCACAACCGGGAAGTTCGGGGAACGGCGGTTCGGCTGAACGAGGATGGGGGCCTGGTGATCCAAACGAGCGGGGGCATCACGACGGTGTATGCCGGTGATGTCTCCGTCGTTCAAAAATAGCAGGAAAGAGAGTTCAACGTCTCATGCTCCTGGCAATCGATATCGGGAACACGCACACCGTCTTCGGCGTCTACAAGAAAGCCACACTGGTCGCCGATTGGCGGGTGACCAGCATGTTGCAGCGGACCGAGGACGAAACCGGAACCCAGATCCGTCTCTTCCTGACGGAGGCCGGTATTCCCCTGAAGCGCATCCATGGAGTCGCCATCTCCTCGGTGGTCCCCAACCTGACTGATATCTTCTCCATGATGGCGCGCAAGTACTTCCGGGTCGAGCCGCTCCTCATTTCCTCCGCCCTGGATCTCGGCAGGGCGATCCGGTACGACGATCCCAGTTCCGTCGGGGCCGACCGACTGTGCAACGCCGTCGCGGGGTACACCATGTTCGGAGGACCGCTGATCATCATCGACTTTGGCACGGCAACCACCTATGATGTTGTGGGCGGCAATGGCGATTACCTCGGTGGCGTGATTGCTCCCGGGATCGAGACCTCGGCCGTGGATTTACACCGACGCGCTGCAAAACTGCCCAAGGTGGAGCTGCACTTCCCCCGATCAACGATTGGAAAAAACACGGTCTCCAGCATGCAGGCGGGAATTCTCTTCGGGGCTATCGATGCAATGGAAGGGATGGTACAACGAATCCAAAACGAACTTAAGAGTCAGCGGGAAAAAAAAGCAAAGGTCATTGCCACAGGGGGCTTTTCACAGTTCATGGCGGAGCATTCCCCCGTAATCGAGCAGTGCCTCCCCTCCCTCGTCCTCGACGGCGTGCGGCTCATCTTTGAACGGGTCAACGGGAGACCGCACAAACGAGCGTAGCGTACAGCTCCCCACCAACAGCAAAGCCGGCACAAACCACTGTGCCGGCTTTGCTCGTTGTACCATTTCCCTGCTACTGCTTTGGAATTCTGATCTGCTCCTCAAACGCCTGCTTGATCCTATCAATCTCTATCGCTTGCGGATGCCGCGCATAGACAAGCTGGTAGAGCGACAACAACCCCCGGATACCCGTTTCCATCACTCCCACCTGTCGTTGAAAATCGTTCATAATATCCCATAACTCTTTTCGCTTCTCCGGTGGAAGTCCGGCCATCAATCCCTCGACCTTCATCTCCATGTCGGCCGCAATCGTGCCCAGGGCGGCATTCAGGGTGGGGGTGATCGCGTTAATCACATCCCGCACCTTGTCCGTGGCCTCCCGATTCAGCACGATCTCCCGTTGTGCCTCCTCTTCAAAGACCTTCGCCACTCGGAATAAGTGCCGTTCATGGGTGGCCCTGATCAGGTTGGCAAGATGATGGAGATCGGTCAATTCCTTCCGAGCATAGTCGTACGCACCCAGCTTCATGGCTTCCACGGCGATCGTCTCTGATCCGGCAGCCGTCAGCATGATGGTTGGTGTTTCATTTTTCTCTTCATGCATCCTTTGCAGGACCTCGATGCCGGACATCTCCGGCATCATAAAGTCGAGGATCATCACATCGAACCCTTGCTTCGATTGCAGAAGAAGGTTCACGGCCTCCCGGCCGGAATAACAAACGGTGATCTCAAACGTAAATTCTTCACGCAGCCCGTCGGCGATGACATTCACAAACGATTCATCGTCATCTACGAGCAGAACGCGCAGGGGTGTCGGGTCCATAGTATTCAAAGTCGTGCGGTGTGGTGGGGGTTTCGAGACAAGTATAAACAGTGCCGGGCACAAACGCAACAGCCTCCCTCGTTTTTTTTCACGGGAAGGCCGTCGCGCATGTCTTAAAATGAAACGCTAGCGAATACCAAACATCATAACCGACGCATTGGCAAGTTCCACCATGGGCGAATAGAAAAGGCCAAAGAAGAGCGTCGGGAGCAAGAGCAGCATCACAATCGCAAGCTGTGGCGTCGAAAACAGGATTGGCTCGGCATTTCCCTCGGGATCCCGAAGGAACATGTTCCGGACCACACGCACGTAGTAATAGAGCGATACGACGCTGTTCAGCGCCCCTACCACTGCCAGCCATATCCAGGTGGCATCAAGCAACGCGGCAAAGAGGAACAATTTCCCAATAAATCCCGCCGTGGGGGGCAGCCCAGCAAGGGAGATGAAGAAGATCACCATGGCCACGCTGACCAGGGGCGATCGGTGTCCGAGGCCCTTGTACGAGTCGATGTCCTCGCTCCCCGTCTTGTTGGCGACCAGCATCACGACATAAAACGCTCCCAGGTTCATAAACAGATACACCATAAAATAAATCAGTACCGCCGCCAGCCCCTTGTCGCTTAGAACGACGACCCCCATCAACATATACCCGGCGTGGGCGATGCTCGAGTACGCCAGGAGGCGCTTCAGATTGTTCTGCCAGACAGCGACGAGGTTCCCGAGGGTCATAGTCAGGACGGAGAGGATCGCAACAATCTTATTCCATTCGAAACCCTGAAGGGAAGTCCAGACCCCTGTCGGTAACCCGACCGCGTTCGCGTCGATAAACGAGACTTTGAAGAACCGCATCATCAGGGCGAACCCTGCCGCCTTGGAAGCAACCGAGAGGAACGCGGTGATCGTGATCGGAGCCCCCTCGTACACATCGGGCGTCCAGAAATGGAATGGCACCGCGGAAATCTTGTAGCCAAACCCGACGAGGATCATGATGATCGACACCAGAAGGGCCACGCTGTTCACACTTTCCTCTGTGAGGGCCCGATTAATTCCGTAAAAATCGGTGGCCCCGGTCAGGCCATAGAGGATGGAGATCCCGTACAACATCACCCCGGTCGAGACCGCCCCGTAGATGATATATTTCAGGGATGCCTCACTGGAATCCGACGCCTCGCGCGTATATCCGGCAAGGATATAGGAACTCAGGCTCGTCAACTCGATCGCGAGGACCATCATCAGCAGGTTGGAGGCCCCGGCCATCAGGAACATTCCCAACGCCATCGCGAGAATCAGGGCACTATACTCCCCCGCCCGGTGCAAGGTTGATTGCACCTCCGAGGAGTAAAGGGAGAAAAGCAGGATGAGGATCGCCGAAAGTCCGACCAGAAGCTTGAAGAAGACGGAAAAGGGATCGACCGCCACCATTCCGCTGAAGATGGTTTCGGAAACGCCCATCTGATCGAACGAAAACC
The DNA here is from genome assembly GCA_016192345.1 of Ignavibacteriales bacterium. Classification (GTDB taxonomy): domain Bacteria; phylum Bacteroidota; class Ignavibacteria; order UBA10030; family UBA10030; genus UBA6688. Next base: position 17,964 of record JACPUH010000057.1, read on the forward strand.
ACGTTGCGAGCACTAACCCGGCCAGTGCGACAAAAAGGGTCGCTTGCGATTTCCGGCCCAGGAAGAGGGAGACAACAACGGTACTACAGAGAGCCACCGTCAGGGTGGTTTCCGGCAGGAACCTGGAAAGGCTTTGAAGAAGTTGTTCAACCATAAAGGAGTGTCGGGAAAAACACGTTATGCAAGTGAACGATCAGGGAACGAGCGCCACCGGGGCGCCGGTCTTCACAACCTCCACCAGGTGGTTCAGGGACGACGTCAGCACATCGATCATCAGGCCCGGATACACACCGAGGACGATCACGATAATCGCCAGGGGAACGAGGGCGGAGAGTTCGCGCCCATTGATATCCGGCAGGCCGGCCCATTTCTCGTTCGGTTGACCGAGGAACATCCGCTGCAAAGCCCAGAGCATATAGGCCGCCGTCAGCACAATTCCCGCCGTGGAGAGAATGGTAATGACCCGGTGTGTCTGGAACGCCCCGAGGAACGAAAATGCCTCCGAGATGAACCCGCTCAGCCCGGGCAGCCCGAGTGCCGCAAAGAAGGCCACGGTCATGATGCCGGTGTACTTCGGCATGGTGATTGCAAGACCGCCGAACGAGTCAATGTCACGCGTATGGGCACGATCATAAATCACACCGACGATCAAGAAGAGCATCGCGGTGATGGTGCCGTGATTGAACATCTGGAATACGGCCCCGACCATGCCCTGTGTGTTCATCGCCGCCATTCCGAGAAGAACCACCCCCATGTGGCTGACGGAGGAGTACGCGATCAGCTTCTTCAGGTCCGTCTGCGCCATCGCACAGAGCGCGCCGTAAACGATATTAATGAGCGCCAGGATCGCAAGGGGGACCACAAAGTAGTTTGCCGCATCAGGGAAAATCGGGTAACTGATCCTGAGGATCCCGTACGTCCCCATCTTCAGAAGGACGCCCGCCAGGATCACGCTGATTGCCGTTGGGGCTTCGACGTGGGCATCAGGAAGCCAGGTGTGGAACGGAAAGATGGGGACCTTGATGGCAAAGCCGATAAACAAGGCGACGTAGGCAATGTATCGCCACTGCGTCCCCACCCCGGCGAGCAACGAACCCGGCTCGAAATTGGCCGGATCCATCATCGCCAGCATGTTGAAGGTGTAAATTTTCTCCCCGGTGGACGGGTCCAGTACCGTGACACTGAAGTAGAGGGCGATCATCGCCAGGAGCATCAAGACGCTCCCGAGCAACGTGTAGAGAAAGAACTTGATGGCGGCATATTCACGGCGCGGACCTCCCCAAACTCCGATCAGGAAGTACATCGGCAGCAGCATCACTTCCCAGAACACGTAGAAGAGGAAGAAGTCCAGTGCCACGAACACCCCCATCATCCCGGTATCGAGCAACAACAGCATCGCCATATACCCCTTCAATGATTTTTCGATGTTCCAGGATGCGATCACGGCAATAAAGCTGATCAACGCAGTCAGGAGCACCATGGACACGCTCAGCCCGTCGACGCCCATGAAGTATTCGACGACGATCCTTCCGAACCATGGAACCCCTTTGATGTCGATCCACGTCCCTTTTTCAACGAACTGCATGCCCTCGAGGGTATTGATGCCCGCCATGCCCCTGTTAAAATTGAAGAAAATAATCACCGCAAGCACCACCTGCACCCCGGTGATCACCAACGGGAGCCATTTCACGGCACCTTGATTCTCCTTCGGCACGATTAAGACGGCGACCATACCGATGATCGGCAGGAAGGTTATCCAGGTCAGAATTCCGATCCCTAACAATTCCATTCTGTTGCTCCTTTAGTATTCAACGCAATCTGCAAGAAACCTGTGTCACTCCGGGCACCGGGGATGGTGTGCGATCAACGGAACCAGAGAAAAAACACCATGACACCAAGAATAACAAACACAAGGTAGGTTTGAACTTTGCCTGTCTGCAACCTGCGGGAGATCAAGCCGAAGAACCCGGCGAGATAAGCCACCGCGTTCACAAGTCCATCAACAATCTTGTTGTCGAACCCGCCGACACCGACGTAGAACAGGAAGAAGGTCAAACCGGCCGTCGCCAGCCCGAGAACGCCGTTCCAGACGATCTGCCCGAATGTCGGGTCCGGAGACATCAGGGCCGATGTCACCAGCCAACCGATGTAAAGAGAAAGACCGGCGCTGATCGATTTATAAAACACGGCGCCGAGGCTCCCCTCCTCCCAATTCCGGCTGGTTCCCAGGGTCAGTGCCCGCGTCCAACTCCCAACCCCGTTCACCACGCCGTCGATCACACGATTGTCAAACCAGGCGTAGGCCTTCGCAAGTCCCTTTGTCCCGTTGACGGCCGTCGCCTCATATAATTCATCAAAATACCATTTGTTCATCAGGAAGCCATGGAGCAACTTCAGCCGGTCGGCGATCGCATCGGCGCTGATCTTCTTCCAATAGTAGGTGCCGAAGGCAGCCAGGATGCCGATCCCGGCGACCGCCAACGATAGGATCATCGCCAGCGAATGGGAATGATGGAGTGCCTCATCGAACGCCTCAACCCCGGGGGCTGCGACCGTTCCGGGAACAACGGATGCGGGACGCGGGACCGCAGCGTAGAACCATCCGCTTGAAGCGCCGAACGGATTGAAACTATAGAAGGCAAAGAACGAAAGGGCAGCGAACACCATGAGCGGCACGGTCATCGTCAACGGCGATTCGTGGATCTCCTGGATGCGGTGCGGATCCTTGTGCTCTCCCAGGAAGGCGAGAATGACGATCCGGAACATATAGAAGGCCGTCAACCCTGCCACGAGAAATCCGATGATCGGGATAATCGGGTGGCCGTTGAGGTTACTGAAGGCCAGCGTCCCTGCAAGAATTTCATCCTTGCTCAGGAATCCGGACGTGAACGGCACACCGGAAATTGCGAGAGTAAACATCAGGAAGGTCCAGAAGGTGATGGGCATCTTCGATTTCAATCCGCCCATAAAGCGAATGTCCTGCGGGTCGGTGTGATGATCGCCCGCATGGTGCAACGCGTGATGCATGGCATGAATGACAGACCCGGAACCAAGAAACAATCCAGCCTTGAACATGGCATGGGTCGTAAGGTGGAAGAACCCGGCCGTGAACGCCCCAACGCCGAGTCCCATAACCATATACCCCAACTGGCTGATCGTGGAATAGGCCAGCACTTTCTTGATGTCGTTCTGCGCGATCGCGATGGTTGCCGAGATAAACGCAGTGATCGCCCCGATATAAGCGATAACAATCAGGGCGTCAGCCGTCATCATCGTGAACGTACGGGCAACGAGATAGACACCCGCCGCGACCATCGTGGCCGCATGGATCAAGGCGCTGACTGGGGTCGGGCCTTCCATGGCATCCGGGAGCCAGACATGGAGTGGGAATTGAGCGGACTTCCCAACGGCGCCGGCGAAGATCAGGATCCCCGCTGCGGTCAACCACGGTTCGCTTCCAAATGGGATGGCACCCGATTGCATGGCAGCGAAAATATCATCGAACGTAAACGTGTGAAAATTGGCAAAGAGGATCATGATGCCGGTGAACATGCCGATATCGCCGATGCGGTTGACGACAAAAGCCTTCTTCGCCGCATCGCTGGCCGATTTCTTCTCAAACCAGTGGCCGATCAGGAGGTACGAGCTCAACCCGACCAGTTCCCATGACACGTACATCATGAAGAAATTGTTCGTGACGACGATGCCGAGCATCGAAAACGTGAACACGCCGAGGTACGCAAAATACCGTCCGTACCGGACATCACCGTGCATATAGCCGATGGAAAAGAGGTGCACCAGGGAACTGACGATCGTGACGACCACCAGCATGATGGCCACCAGGTTATCGACCATCAGTCCGAGCTCGAGCTTCAGGGGACCGACGCCGGGGACATTGCCCCAATCGACCCAGGTAAACTTGTACTGGAGGACTTCATCATGATAACTTCCCAGTTTCCCTGCAAGAACAATCACCGACAGGAGAAGACAGAGGAAGAGAATACCCGTTCCCAGCCAATCCCCCTGGCGCGGGAGTCTCTTGTTGAAGAAAATCAACACGAGAAACCCAAACAGCGGGAGAAGCAGGATGGCGGTGCTAAACTGAAGAATCGTTTCTTGAGACATGGTCTGAGTTCGGAGTGGCGGTACTCCCCGCCGTTAGTCCCTCAATTGATTGAGCTCGTCGACGTTGACGGTGTTAAAGTTCTGATAGATGTTCAATACGATTGCCAGGGCAATGGCCGCTTCCGCAGCGGCAAGGATGATGACAAAGATGGCGATGACCTGGCCGTCGAGCGTCCCTGTCCCGTAGCGCGAAAAGGCAATGAAATTAATGTTGGCGGCGTTCAGGATCAGCTCGATCCCCATCAGCACCAGGATGGCGTTCCGGCGCGTGAGCACCGCAAAGATCCCGAACGAAAAGAGGATGCCGCTGATGATCAGAAAATGGTTCAGGCCCGGGTGCGAGAGCCATTGTATGAATTCTTGAGCCATAAGGTCCTTACGCGTTCTTTTCTCTTCGTGCGATCAGTGCGGCGCCGATCAGCGCGGCGAGCAACACGACCGATGCGATTTCAAATGGAAGCAGATAACTTGTCAATAACATTTCGCCGATCTTCGCGGCCGTCACCTCCATGGGAGCTGCCGCGGTCGTCTTCCATGGGGTCGACCAGAAAATCCCGACGAGAGTCCCGGCCAGTGCGGAGACGACAAGCACCGCCGGAAACGTCTGGATCGTTCCGGACTTCATCTGGACATCCAGCACCTGGCTTGTCAGCATGACACCAAAGAGTACGAGCACCAGGATCCCGCCGACGTAGATCATGAGCTGCGTAATGGCGATGAAGTCCGCCATCAGGAGCACGTACAACCCGGCCACGCCGAAGAATGCAAAGAGCAGAGCAAACGCGGCATGGATGATGTTCCGGGAAAACACCACCACGGCACCGGCGCCAAGGGTGATAATGGCGAGAAAGTAAAAAACGATGGTAAAGAGATCCATAGTACGTCTTCGTCAGGAAGGGTTATTGGGTTTCGCCTGCTCCTGCGCCCCGCCTTCTTGCTTTGGCGGAGTTCCTGCCGCGGGAGGAGGAGTTGCCGGTTTGGCAGCAGCGGCTGCAGCCGCAGCAGCCTTCTTTGCCGCCGCCTCTTCATCCGCCTTCCGCAACTTTTCTTTTGCGACCGTGATTTCCCCGGGGCTCATCCGGCTGTAATGGTAGTTCAGGTTATGCCGGTCAAACTCCGAGAATTCATACACATCCGTCATCATGATACATTCGGTCGGACAGGGATAGACGCAGAGGCCGCAGTAGCAGCACTTCGCAATGTCGATGTCGAAGACCGGAACGTGGAGCCGTTTCTTTTGTCCGGTGGAAGTAACTCCAAGGTCCTGGTCCGGCGTCCCTTTGATGGTCTCGATCGAAATGCAATCGACCGGACACGCCATGGCGCACTGATCGCAACCGATGCAGTCATCGATATTGACGTAGAGGCGATTCCGCGCACGCTCGGGAAGTTTCAACTTCACATCGGGGTACTGAATCGTGACGGCCGGTGTAAAAAGGTGCCGGATGGTCGTCTTCATCCCGATGGCCGCTGTGGAAAGCGCCATCCAGATATTATTGAAATAGAGCCGCACTTCACTCATAATCTATCCGCTATTCTTGAACTCGATTACAGGACCAGGATCAACCCGACCGCAAAAATGCAGACAAACAGGAAGGGGGTCAGGACCTTCCAGGACGTGTACATCAGCTGGTCGACGCGCAAACGGGGGAGCGTCCACCGGATCCATACCTGCAGGAAGACGAAGAACATTCCCTTTGCGACAAACCAGAAAAAGCTCCAGATCGGGCCCGACATCACGTCGCCGAACGGGCTCGTCCACCCCCCGAGGTACAACGACACGACAATGCCGGAGACGAGAAACATGTTTGCGAACTCGGCAAGATAGAAGATCGCGAACTTCATCCCGCTATATTCCGTATTATAGCCCTGTACCAGCTCCGATTCGGCCTCGGGAAGGTCGAAGGGCGTACGGTTGACCTCCGCGATGCCGGCGAGGAACAGGATAAAAAACGCCGTTATGGTGAACGGAAGCAGGAGAAGCTTCTGCAGAAGCGGCATGGGCCCGCCGAACACGATCCAGTTCTGGATGCCCCCCTCCTGAAACTTCGACACTTCCTGGAGATTGAGGGATCCGACGATCATCACCGCCACGAGAATCGAAAGGGCGCTCGGAATTTCATAACTGATGATCTGCGCAACCGAACGCATCGCACCGAAGAGGGACCATTTGTTGTTCGAGGCCCACCCGGACATCATCAGTCCGATGACGGCAAGGGAACTGACCGCGAGAATATAGAAGACTCCAAGGTCGATGTTCGAGCCGATGTAGGCGCTGCTGAACGGCAACGCGGCAAATCCTGCATACCCCCCCATAAAAACGAGAAACGGGGCAAGGCGAAAGAGGAACTTATCTGCTGCGGCTGGGACGGTATCCTCCTTCTGGAGAAGTTTGAGGATATCCGCCACCGGCTGAAGAACGCCATGCCATCCCGTGTACATGTAAGCCACACGGTCCTGCATGTGGGCCGAGACTTTCATCTCGAGCAGCACGGCAACCACCGCGAAGGGAAGAACGAACAAGAGAGGCAACGCCGCGCCGATCACATAGACCAGCAGCGAATCACCAAGAAGATCGTGTAAGAGTTCGTACATAGGGTTAAGGTCGTTTGAAGAATCGGGGAAGCATCAACGGTCCACTTCTCCCAGGACGATATCGACGCTGCCGACGATCGCCACCAGGTCGGCCAGCATACAACCGCGGGAAATCTCCGGCAAGACGCTCAGGTTGACGAACGCCGGGGCACGGGCTTTGAGACGGTACGGGCTCGCCGTCCCGTCGCTGACAACATAGAATCCCAACTCGCCCCGCGCCGTTTCGGTACGCACATAGATTTCCGCACTGTCCGGGCGGATACGTTTCGGGATGGCGGCCTGGACATTTCCCTCCGGCAGCACCGCGAGGGCCTGCTCGATGATCTTGACACTCTCCTCCATCTCCCGGACACGGACAATGTAACGGTCCCAGCAATCGCCCAGCGTCCCCCTCTCTCCTTTTCCAACCTGCACCTCCCATTCGAACTTGTCATAGATACCATACGGGTCATCGCGGCGAAGATCCCAGTTGACCCCCGAACCGCGCAGGGTGGGGCCGCTTACGCCATAGTTAATACCGACATCCGCCGGGAGAACCCCGACATTCGCCGTCCGCTTCACGAAGATCTCATTATACGAAAGGAGATCGTTCAACTCTTTGATGTTCGGCTTGAAATACGTGCAGAACGCCTTCGCCTTGTCGACAAATCCCGGGGGAAGGTCATGCGACAATCCGCCGATCCAGATGTAATTGTAGAGGAGCCGGGCACCGCATGTCATCTCGAACAGGTCGAGGATCCTTTCCCGATCACGGAAGGCCCAGAGGAACGGCGTGAAGGCCCCCATATCAATGCCGTATGTTCCGACGGCGATCAAATGGCTTGCGATGCGCTGCAGCTCGGCCATGATGACGCGGATTGTTTCCACGCGCGGAGGGACCTCGATTTTCATCATCCGCTCCACGGCAAGGGCATAAGCCCAATCGTTGTTCATGGAGGAGAGGTAATCCATCCGATCGCAATACGGGATGACCTGTTGGTAATTGGTCATGTGCTCCGCATGCTTCTCAAAACAGCGATGGAGATAGCCGATGTGGGGGATCACATCCACGACGATTTCGCCATCCAGAACCACTTCGAGGCGCAGCACACCATGCGTGGAGGGGTGCTGTGGTCCCATGTTGATGATCATTTCATCGGTACGAAGGGACCTGCCGCTGGAAGTCTTGAGTTCGCCGGGATGTGTAACGTATCGGGTGGGGAGTGTTCGTGTTTCCGTCATGCAGGGTGGAAGGAGTTAATAAGGAACTTTCATGCCGTTGTAGAATTCCGGAACCTTGTAGTCCTTGCGGAGCGGGTACCCCTCCCAGTCGTACGGAAGGAGAATACGCCGCAGGTCGGGGTGTTCGTCAAAAATGATGCCGAGCAGGTCATACGCCTCACGCTCGTGCCAGTCCGCTCCCCCCCAAACGCTTGCCACCGACTGGATATGGGGATTCTCTCTGGTGCAGAATGCCTTCAGCACGATCTTGTGCTTATGCACCATGGAGGCGAGGTGATAGATCGCTCCCAGTTTCCCATTATTATAATCGACCCCGCTTACGCATGAACAGAAATCGAACTGGAGTGCCTCATCATCCCGGAGGAACAGGCTTACCTCCTTCATCCGTTTCGGATCAAGGACAAGAAAGGGCTGTGGAGCATCGAGCTTCGATTCGACAAGCGCCTCTCCGAACTTCGCACTCAGACTTTTGTAGATTTCTTCAGCAGTCATACACTCTCTTTACGCTGTCTTCTTTACCAGACTCTCTTTGCGGACTTTTTCCTGCAGTTTCATGAGTCCTTCGAGCAATGCTTCCGGGCGCGGGGGACACCCGGGAACGTACACATCCACGGGGATCACACGATCAACCCCTTTGAGGACATGGTAGCCATGTTCCCAGTACGGGCCGCCGCAGTTGGAGCAACTCCCCATCGAGATCACGTAGCGGGGTTCCGCCATTTGATCATACAATCGCTTGATGCGCGAGGCCATTTTCAGCGTCACGGTACCGGAAACGATCATCACATCGGTTTGCCGGGGAGTGGCGCGCGGAATGACACCGAACCGCATCATATCGAAATTGGAGGCGGAAGCCGCCATCATCTCGATGGCGCAACATGCCAGGCCGAACTGCATTTGCCAGAGTGACGAAAGCCGCGCCCAGTTGAGCAATCCTTCGAGCGACGTGACCAGCACGTTGCTGTTTTCAAACCGTTGATCCAATAATCCCATGCGTTCGTATCCTCGTCGTTGTCGTCCGATCAGACGGCAACCGGTTCTGCAGGTGTCTGTTGTTTATAGGCGGGACGGTCCCGTTCGATCTTCGGAATTTGCGGTACCGGTTTATCCCAATCGAGGTCCCCTTTCACCCAGACGTACGCCAGGCCGACGAGAAGGATCGCGAGGAACACCGCCATTTCGAGAAATGCAAAGAGGCCGAGCTCGCGATACACCAGTGCCCAGGGAAAGAGAAAGACAACTTCAACGTCGAAGATCAGAAAAATTAACGCGATGACGTAAAACCGGACATTGAAGCGGACCCACGCGTTGCCAACCGGTTCCTCGCCGCATTCGTACGAAGAAAGCTTTGCGGGATAGGGACGGTTGGGGCGCAAAATCCAGGAGGCGATGAGTCCGCCGGCAACGAACATTGCGCCGACAATAAGGAACAGGAGGACCTTGCCAAACTCAGTGAGCATGAAAATCTCCGAAGGCTCGGATTGGGTAAAATGGTGTGAGCTATGCTTCAGAAATGACTTGCCAATATAATTAGGATTTGACCGATTGTCAAGAAAAGCCCGCTCGCGTTCAAGAAGTTCTGATGAGCGCCCAGGGGTTCTTTCCACGATGGGAAAATTATTAAAGAGATAGGGCACGGGGCTCGAAGAGAAACGCGGACGATGGAGAGCGTTCGAGAGAAATTACTCGTGACCTCGTTGGGGCCCGCGACCATGGCGCTTGGGATCAATCGAGACACCGGGAATATCAAAGAGCCAACGACGTGCCGTTTGCGGGAATTACGATTCGTCGAGCATGGTGCGGATCGATCTCAAAATTGAAACGGGATTATACGGTTTCTGGATCACCATCTTGATCCCCGCTTTCTCAATTTCGGCTTGCTGATTCGGATCGATAAAGCCGCTCGCGAGAATCACTTTCAGGTCCGCCCGGAGACTCTTCATCCGTTTCACCGCCTCCAGGCCGTTCAGCCTGGGTAGTCCCATATCCGAGAGCACCAAGTCGATGCTCTCTCGCCGCTGTTCGAACAGCTCGACCGCTTCCTGACCGTTAAAGGCGGAGACCACCGAATACCCGTTCATTTCCAGAAATGACTTCGCGAGAAAATGCATGGATTCTTCATCTTCCACGAGAAGGACGGTTTCGGATCCTCCGCGAATCGTTTCATCGGACGACCGAACCTGTAGCGGCGGCAGATTTTCGATGGTGAGGACGGGCAGGTAGAGATGAAACGTCGTCCCCTTCCCGACTTCACTCTCGACATCGATAAACCCGTTCAGGCTCTGGATAACACCATAGACGACCGAAAGACCGAGACCCGTTCCTTTTCCAAGTTCCTTTGTTGTGAAGAACGGCTCGAAGATCCTGTTGCGCGTCTCTTCGTCCATGCCGCTTCCGGTATCGCCCACCACGATAACAACATATTGCTCTTCGCGGGCATCCGGGAAGCGACGCCGAACGGAAGAACCGTCGATACAACCGGTCCGGACCGTGATCGTTCCGCCGGAAGGCATGGCGTCCCGCGCATTGACACAGAGGTTGAGGAGCGTTTGATGAAGCTGGGATTGATCCGCCATCAGAATCGGAAGGTCGGGATCGGTTTCAAGGAGAATTTCGATCGTTTTGGGGAAGGTTGCACGCACCATCGATGCCAGTTCGAACACGATCGTGTTGATATTGACGGGATCGGTGATTACCCCGGTTTTTCGGGCGAAGGTCAATAATTGTCGGACGAGGCCGGCACCCCGCTGAACCGCATCGGTAATCGGTTTGACAACCTGTTCGACCGTTTCTGCTGTAACGCTATCCCGTTGAAGAATCGATGCATAGCCGAGGATGATGCCAAGGATGTTGTTGAAATCGTGAGCCACGCCCCCGGCCAGCGTGCCGATGCTTTCGAGCTTTTGTGCATGGCGAAGTTGGCCCTCGAGATTTTTCTTTTCCGTGATGTCGCGCGCCACACCGAGCAAACCCACCTTGACTCCCTCCTGGATTTGAGGAGCCGTAATGAACTCCGCGACCAGGAAATCCCCGGTTTTCTTCTGGATCCGGAATTCACCGGAAAATGTTTTCCCCGTTTCGAGGGTCTGCCGCAGGTACCGTTGTGCCCTGACAGTATCCTCCGGGGCGAAGAAATCGGTAAGGCTTTTTCCTATCCACTCGCTCCAGGTCCAACCGGTGAGTTTTTCAAACGCCGGGTTGAGGCTCGTGATGATACCTTGGAGAGAAACTGTCAGGATGATATCCTGGGCACTGTCAATGAGACCGCGGTATCGTTCCTCCGAATGCAGGAGTGCTTGCGTGTTGCCGATCCGCTCAAGCGCCCCGCCGCAATAGGCGGCCAGAGATTCGAGGGTTTTAAGATCTTCAGCGTTATACGCACCGACGGAGTAACTCTGAATGGAAAGTATTCCAATCAGTTTTTCTCCACTATGGATGGGAACGAACATCATTGACTTGGAGGGCCTTGTCGCATCGCCGAACGGAACGGCGTTATCGGAAAGACCTTCCTCCTCGCCGCGGAGGATCAGTTCCGCTCCCTTTTCCAAAACACGGCGCATACGGTCGGAGGGAGGACCTTGCCGACGGAGAGGCGGAATGTCAATCCTTCGGCCATGGAGAGTATCGACATTCAAAATCGATGAAACCAAATCGTCCGGTTTTGAATAGAGGTCGATCGTACAGGCGTCCCACCCCATGAGAGAATCGGCGGTTTCTGCGATGATCCGGGCAGCGTCTTCGGCAGCCGCTGCGGAATTGAGTCTCTGACCCAGATTGGAAAACTGGGTAACCTGCTCCGAAGACCGCATGAGGTTGGTAACATCCCTGTTCACCGTCACCAACCCGGTGATCGAGCCGGAGGGGTCCCGGAGCGGCAGCTTTGACGTCAGGATAGCCCTGCGGATCCTGCCGGTTCTCGGATCCATGGCCGGGAGGGGATCCTTGTTAATGAGCGGCTCCCCGGTCCTGAAAATTTCCTCTTCCTCTCTTGCTGCTTCCCGCGCGAAAGATTCGGGAATAAGATCCTCATCCTTCTTTCCAAGGACTTCCCCTCTGGTTGTTCGTTTTAACGCGCGCACCGCTCCGGCATTGGCATCGACGAATCTCCTCTCGGTGTCTTTCACGGTGACCTCGTCCGGGATCGCTTCGATGATCGTCCGCAGGAGCCGGCGTTCGGCATCGAGTCGGGCTTCCACTTCCTTCCGCTCGGTAATATCCTCGGCAACTCCGACGATCCGATAGACGGACCCCTTTTCGTTCTGAATCGGGAATGCTTTATCATGAATCCAACGAATGCTTCCCTCGGGTTGCACGATGCGGTACTCCTCATCGTATGTTCCCGCGGTCTGTTTGGACAGGCTATCGTTCAAGATCCTTTCCCGATCGTCGGGATGGATCGACTCCACCCAGGAAAGGGGATTCTGATACAAGCTCTCCCGCGTGCGGCCCCAGAGATCTTCATACCCCTTACTGATGTAGATCATTTCATTCTTCGGCACATTGGTCATCCAGAAGACTTCCTTGATAGTATCCGTCAACTGGCGATACCGTTCTTCGCTTTCGACCAGCGCCTGCTCCGCCCGCTTTTGCTCGGTCACATCATTGGCAAGGACCAGTCTTGCTTTTTTGCCGGAAAAGGTGAAATCATGGGCCGATATCTCCACATCGATAACGGTCCCGTCTTTTTTCAAGTGTTTCCAGAATCCGTGTGTGATGGAGCCCTCACGCGTCTTCGCAACGTCCTCCACCACTCGTGCTACATCCTCCGCCGGACGGATTTGTGTAATCGCCATGGAAAGAAATTCATCACGGCTGTACCCATAGTGCTTGACCGCAGCATCATTTACCGCGAGAAATCTGAGCGTATGAATCTCAAACACCCACAGCGGAAGCGGGTTTCCATCGAATAACATCCGGTAACGGTTCTCGCTCTCCCTGAGAGCCTCCTCTCCTTTTTTCTGTTCGGTGATGTCCCTTCCCGTAGAGACAAAATATGCGATCGCTCCCGCTTCATCCACAATGGGAGTGATGCTTTGCTCCTCGTAATACAACTCTCCATTTTTCTTTTTGTTGATGAAGGTGGCCCGGAACGTTTCTCCCGAGAGAATGGTCTGCCAGAGAGACTCGTAGAAGGATTGCTCATGTTTGCCTGATCGAAGGATCCTGGGAGTTTTGCCGAGAACCTCCTCCCTTGTAAAACCTGTTGCCCTTTCAAACGCCGGGTTGACAAACCTGATCATTCCCTCTTTGTCGGTGATGACAACACTGTCGGCCGTTTGTTCCACCGCCCCCGAGAGTTTTTTAATTTCGGCCGCCCATTGCGTCAACTCGTCGTTTTTTTCCTTCAGTTTGGTGACAAGCCGCTCGGTGTATTCATGCAAGACCTCCTGCTCGCCAACATCCATGACCGGTCCCCGTTTCAATCGCGGTCTCTCAAGCACTTCGCGAACAGCGGCGAGGATCGATTCGGTCGAGCCCGTTTTTTCCATGAACTTATCGGCGCCGAGCTGCAGCGCGAATGTTTCGTCCGAGGGGGACGTATAGGTCCCTGTGTAAAAAATAAAAGGAATATCCTTTGACCGATCGTCGTGCCGAAGCAGATGGCAGAGCCTGTAACCATCCATCCTGGGCATCAGGATATCCGAAATAACGAGATCGATACTCTTGCTTTTCACCGCCTCAAGTGCTTCAAGACCGTTCATGGCCTCAAGAACCGTGTAGTCCCCCGATTCAAGCTGCTCCCGTAGAAGCGCAAGGCAGGTCGCATTATCATCAACGATGAGAATTGTCATGGCCATTTCACGCGATCACTACACCGTGGTTGGCGTTTCGCAGGTTGTCCGGCATGAAGGTCTCCCCTTCGGTGGGAATGGATGTATCAACTGGAGAACGCGACTTTTTGAAGCCGCGCGCAGGCCTCCAAAGCGGGAATGAACAATGTCTTGCGATTCTTATTTGGTATGGACGAATACCCGTGGTGTGGCAACGACTCGCACCATACCGGATGATGACAACCCGTAATTGGACTGTTCGTGGGCAGCCTGTTCAAGGACCGACTGCATGGGGGGGGAGAATCGGGAGAGTGGTGAAATGGGAACCTTGAAGAAGAATCATCTCGCGATCCCAGAGCCGTTTTGACCAACTGCTCAATATGTTCAACTCACATCAGGAGGAAAGTTATGACTGGCGAGGATGAAAGTCAAGTGGACCAAGCTGTGCTCTGTATGTCCATTACACACCTTCTTTTTTTGCCTGAATGCAGACAAAAGGCCCATTAACGAAAAAGATTTCGCGCAGCAAGATGCTATTTCCGATAGCCCCACTTCTTGTAGTTTGATTCGATTTCCTGGGGGGAGGGATGGGACTTGATCGGTTCGGGGGTGACGGTAAATTCCTCTTTCGGATGGGCTTCAAACACCCGGGCGTTGATCCCGATGTCCTCCTGGAAGATTTGCGGAACGGAGCTGTCTTCGAAAATGGCACCCCATGGGCATTCGGGTTCGCACGCCGCGCAATTAATGCACTCCTCAGGCTGAATGAAGAGTTGTTTGCGATAATTCCCATCCTCGACCGTCAAACCGTAGATGCAATCGACGGGGCACACTTTGACACAAGCAGTATCCTGACAATCATCACAAAGACGGGTAATCACCCAGGGCATGATGGACTCTCCTTTCCAAAAGAGAGAAGGGGAATGCGCCGCACAAAGTGCCAGCGACTTCAGTACCGGCTTACGCTCCTTCTCGCTGGTCCGTTCTCCGGATCGGTTCAGGGGGAAGGTTCAACACATCCTCGGCAAAATGGTCGAGGATGAAACTGACGATATCCTTCACCGACGCGACGGCAAGCGGTTTCCCGGTTTCATCCACCACCGGCACGTGACGATAGCCCCCCACGTGCATGGCGTTCAGGATATATGCAACGCTATCCTCCGGCTGGAAGGCCTGAGGGTTCGCCGTCATCACGTCCCCCACTTTCAACGTCTTGGGATCCACTTTTCCCGCGATCTTGATCAGTACATCGCGCTCCGTGAAAATACCGACCAGCTTATCGTTCTCCGTGACTGCCACACATCCAAGCCTCTTCTGTTGCATCAGGTGGATCGCGTCCGCAACGGAGTGCCCCGGCGAGACAAACACCGGTTTGCGGGTTTTCAGGTTCTTAATGGGGGTCTGAAATGTGGAGGCGTCGAGCACGCGGGACGGCTTCTCGCTTTCTTCATACATTTGCGAGAGTTCGTCATCGAAAATTTCTTCGTTCATCGTTCGCTCCTTTCACTCTTTGCGGTGGGAGGGTTGGGGACCCTTCGTGTGGTGAAGATACAGAAGCTCGGGGTGTCGACGAAGCTATTATAGAGAACGGGGAAACAAATTGCAAGCGCGGGCGATATCATCGTTCGCGCCGTTTTCCCACGGTACGAGCCCTTTCTTTTCCTTTAACCCGGGAACGGCCCGACTTACCTTTGAGCCGATTCAGCACTGCCGGACTCTTAAGCTCGCGAAGGGCATCCGAAGCAACCCATTTCGCCGCTCCGGAGTCCATCCTCCGGATTTCTTCTGCGGTTTTCACGGCGTGGGGATGGAGAAACAGGCTTCGTTTCCCGATCTGCCGGAGGGCCCAATTGACCGCTTTTCTGACAAAGTTCCGTTCGTCCATTGCCCCCTTGCCGATCAGTGGGAGGAATCGAAGAAACTCCTTATCCTCCGCCTTCTTATCATGAACGGCAAGCACCGCCATCATCACATAGCCAGCCCGTTTGACATATTCTTCTTTACGCCTCGACCACTCTACCGCCTTCCTGACCGCAAACGGGGTCCTGTCAAAAAGATTGCTGCAACAGGTATCGCAGATCGCCCACGAATCGAACTGCCGCACCCAGGCTTCCATTTGGCCCACCGTGACCTGATCCGGATCCCCGATCAGTGCAGCCAGCGTCCTTCCTTCGTACGCGCCGGTCTCCCAGAGCTGAAGCGAGAGCTTCTGATCGGTCCCGATTTCTTTCGCCAGGGCGCGCAAGGTCGGAGCCGTGAGGCCAAACGCGTTCTTCGAAACAATGCCATAGCGGGCCATCCCCTCCACGTTCGCCGGATTAGCCTGGGACTCCAGCCGTTGCATCACGTCCAGGAGTTTCATCGCGGATGCCATTCCGTTTCTTGTTCACCCTCGAGGTGATTGGCATACCGCGCTAGGACAAAGAGCAGATCGGAGAGGCGGTTCAGGTAGACTACCGGAGCGGTTCCAATGTTTTCGGACTTTGAAAGCTTCACCACGAGCCGTTCACCCCGCCTGCAGACGGTCCGGGCAAGATGAAGGTGAGCGCCGACAGGGGAACCGCCGGGAAGAATGAACGCCCTCAACGGCCGGAGCTTCGACTCCAGGGAATCGATGATCGGCTCGAGTTCCTCGGCATGTCTCGTTTCCATGCGGGGAACTTTGGCGTTGGAAGAGGACTGAGGTGTCGCAAGGTCGGCACCGAGGGCAAAAAGATCGTTTTGGACTCTCTCGAGAATCGTCCCGACCTCATCACCGGGCTTGAGCGAGCGCACAACGCCGAGGAGGGAGTTGAGTTCGTCGACGGTTCCGTACGTATCGATCCGGAGCGCGTCTTTTCCAACGCGCTCCCCTCCAAAGAGTGAAGTCTCTCCCTTGTCTCCGGTCTTTGTATAGATTTTCATTTTGAACTGATATCGAGTAATGGTTGAATGGATTGTGTGCGGCCGAAAAAGAATAATAATCCAGGAAGTTCATGAAGAAACACGAAGAGGTTTTTGTTACCCAAGAATCTCACCATTCGTGCCCCTTCGTGGCCTTAGTGGATAAATCACTTTGAGAGATTGGTTCATGTGTTAATTCCTTCGGGTCCTGATAAAACTTCTGCTTCATCGGCGGGGGATTGCTATAATAGTACACGGCAAAACCGATTCCCGCCATGATTGAGATGCCTGAGACGAAAACGCCGCCGAAATACATCAGGTCGGCAATGGTTTCCGCAGACTCCATCATATCCCAGGTCCGGAACAGGTTCCACCAGTCGTGCCCCGATTTATGTCCCCCGAGCAACGGCAGGATACGGTGCGGAGCGTCGCGCATGTAGAGGCTTACATCCATCATATTGATGCCGGTCCAGAACAGGGCAAATGGACCGACGACCGTGGAATGCTGCCGGAGTGCAATCGCAAACGAGAGGAGCGGGAACATGATCTGCCAGAACGAGCCTCCGAGGATCGACATCGTTCTCCCGAGCCAGAAAAAGAGCATGTGCCCCCCTTCATGCATCGGCAAAAAGATGAACATGCGAATGAACGAAAGGGGGGCGGGTAATTGCGGCCTGGGAGACAGATAGATGAAAACATCGAGCGCCTGATACAGCATCAGGATACAGAAAAGAAAGAGGGCGATCTTGAGGCCGAGCGGGACGAAGCGCTCGAGGGGATCGACGGGTTGCGATGAAAGTTTCGCAACCGGCGTGCGTGCTTGGAGCGGTTTGTTTCCTGGAGAAGGACCCGTCATTGCCTGTGACTCAAACCCGTTTGTTTGTATTGCCTCGTGGACTCGTAAGGCTCTTCCCTAACCCTATACTGAATTGAAAACCAAAGCCCCGCTCATCGCAGGGCTTTGTGTTTTTCGATCTACCAATACTTCATACTTGGTACTTTTCACTTTGTACTTTTAAATTTTTCCTTTTAAATTTTTCCTTTTTAATTTTTACTTGTTCTTCCAATACTTCGGCAACTCATTGTAGAAGTGGACAGACGTGCGGATGCCGCCAAAGAAGTTATCGAGGTTGATATACTCGTTCGGAGCATGGGCGTTTTCATCCGGCAGACCGAAGCCGAGAAGGACGGTATCAAGGCCAAGCAGTTTCTTGAACTGGACCACGATCGGGATCGATCCCCCCTCCCGCTGGTAGAGCGGCTTCTTCCCAAATCCCTTCTCCAGGGCCGCGACCGCCGCCTGCACACCCGGACTTTTGATCGGCGTGATGGCCGGCTCGCCGCCATGTAGGGCGGTGACCTTCACCTGCACGGTTTTCGGGGCGATCTTTTTCATATGGTTCTCAAACAGCCTCGCGATCTTCGTCGAGTCCTGGTCCGGCACAATCCGCATCGAGATCTTGGCGAAGGCCTTCGCCGGGAGCACCGTCTTGGCCCCTTCACCCGTATAGCCGCCCCAGATCCCGTTGCACTCCAACGTCGGCCGTGCCCAAAGCCGCTCGAGGGTTGTGAATCCTTTCTCCCCATACAACTGCTTCAGGCCGAGCCCCTTGGCGTACTTCTTGTCGTTCCAGGGGAGTTTCTTGAACGCGGCCCGTTCGACGTTTGAGAGAGGGCGCACATCGTTATAGAAACCTTTCACGGTGATCTTCCCGTTCTTGTCATGGAGCGAGGCGATCATTTCGGAGAGAGCCTGGATCGGATTGTGCAAGGAACCTCCAAAGGATCCGGAATGGAGATCCGTGTTTGGTCCGGTCACTTCCACTTCCATATAGGCGAGGCCCCGCAAACCATAGCAAACGGAGGGGATCCCCTTGGCGAACATCGACGAGTCGGAGATCAGCACAAGATCTCCCTTCAACAGTTCCTTATGTTCCTTGACAAAATTATCCAGGTTGGCGCTTCCCACCTCCTCCTCCCCCTCGATCAGCATTTTAATGTTGACCGGCAGTTTCCCCTGATTCTTCATGTACGCTTCGATACTCTTGAAGTGGATGAAGATCTGCCCCTTGTCATCTGCAGAGCCGCGGGCATACAGGTTGTCGCCCCGGATGGTCGCCTCGAACGGCGGCGAAGTCCAGAGGTTCAGCGGATCGACCGGTTGCACGTCGTAATGGCCATAGAACAGCACGGTCGGTTTTCCGGGTGCCCCCATCCATTCGCTGTAGACGATCGGGTGGCCGGGTGTTTCAAAAATCTGCACATTATTCATGCCGATGGCGCGCATTTCCGTCGCGACCCACTCTGCACAGCCGCGGGTATCCGCATTATGGGTGCTCTGGGAACTGACGCTCGGGATGGCGAGTAACTCTTTGAGTTGCGCAAGGTATCGCTCTTTATTGGATTCAACGAAGGAAAGGACTTGTTGCATGACAGTGTTCCTCTGAGAGTGTACATCGGTGAGAAGTTCGGGGAAAAAAAGAGGTTGTAATATACCGACCCCCCTTCCGAAAGGCAAGAATTATTGCCCCTGAGCCCAGAGTGTTTCCCAGCAATGGGAGCAAGAATGCACAAAACCCGCTGCCTTGTTTATGGCACAACAATTGTCTAAATTTTGAGAAATTAATAGCCGCTCAACACGTGGAACACATTATCATTATTGACATTCTGAACATTGCCCTCCCTCTCCTGTACTTCCTGTTGGTCTGGGTGTACGGCAAGGCTTTTTTCGCCGATTTCCCCTGGGCGAGAGAGCTCAAGAGTAAGATCCTGTTCGGCATCATCCTGATTCACTTCGTGTATCTGCTGGACCGGACCTTCGTGTTCAATCACCCACCAGCCACCACGATCTTTGAGATCCTGACGCTTCTTGCTTTCTCGGTGGCGGTCTCGTACGCATTCATCGAGCGTCTCTCGAGGGCGAAGGAGACGGGGTACTTTATCCTGAACATCGCCTTCTTTTTTCAGATCGCCTCGTCCTTGTTCATCAAGGACCTCCTTGAAGTGCCTGATGTCCTCCGAAACCCCCTCTTCGGGCTCCATGTCACATCCGCCCTGCTGGGATACGCCGCCATTACGATCTCGGCCGTCTATGGCTTCCTCTATTTAATGCTCTACCACGAAATCAGGGCCAGCAAGTTCGGGGTGATCTACAAGAAGCTCCCCAATCTCGAAACCCTGGAGCGCATGAGCTTTATCGCGATTACCATGGCATTCGGACTGCTCTCGCTGGCCATCCTCTTCGGCTTCATCTGGCTCCCAAAGGCGTTCGACGATTTTTCCTACCTGGACCCGAAACTGGTCGGCACACTCCTCATCTGGGCCATGTACGGCACTGGGATCATCGCGAAAAAGAGGGGGGGCTGGACGGGGAGAAAAGTGATGCTCCTCTCCGTGTTTGGCTTCGTCTTCACCATCTTCTCGATGACCGTGGTCAACATGTTGTTCAGCAAGTTCCATAATTTCCACTGACGGGCAGGGACGGCATCCAAGCAACAAACCATGAATCTCCTTTGTATAGGCATATCGCATCACACGGCCCCGCTGGAATTGCGGGAACGTCTCTGGTTTTCGGATGACGAGATCCGAGCGGCATTGCCGAAGTTGAAGGAGGCCGGCTTTCACGAATGCGTCCTGTTCTCCACCTGCAACCGCACGGAGCTGTACGTGTTCACCACCGAAGCCGACTTCCGTGTCGATTTCCTGAAAAAGTTCCTGATCGAACAGAAGTCCGCCCGATCCCATATCAACGAAGAGAACCTGTTCTCCTATTTCGCCAGCGGGGCGGCGGAACATCTCTTTCGCGTCGCGTCGGGGATTGATTCGATGATCGTAGGGGATGTGCAAATCCTCTCGCAGGTCAAATCCGGCTTCAACCTCGCTCTTGCCACGGGGACAGCGGGGTTCTTCATGAACAAGCTGTTCCAGTCCGCCCTTCACATCGGCAAACGATCGCGCAGGGAAACCCATATTTCAGAAGGGGCAGTCTCCGTCAGCTATGCCGCGGTCGAGCTCGCCCAGAGGATCTTTGACGATCTGGGTTCGAAGAAAGCCCTCGTCATCGGCGCGGGGGACACGGCCCAACTCACCGCCAAGCATCTGCTCGGCAAAGGGATCGGCAAGCTCTTCATCACCAACCGGACGCATGAACGGGCGGAGCTGCTTGCGAAGATGTCGGGGGGAACGGTCATCCCCTTTGAGCACTTCACCGAACGCCTCGCGGAAATCGACATTATCATCGCATCGGTCAATGCGGACAAGTATATTCTGGAAAAAACCGACATCGAGCGCATGAACAAAGGCCGGCATGGCAGCGCATTGTTCCTGATCGATATTGGCGTGCCGCGGAACATCGACCCGGAAGCAAAAGACCTGGACAACGTATTTTTGTACGATCTCGACAGCCTGAACGGCCTCGTCCATGAGAATGTCGAAAAGCGGGAAGCAGAGATCCCCAGGATCAGGGAAATCATCGGCGAGGAGCTCGCCATCCTCTTCCAATGGCACTCCGCGCTGCAGGCAAGTCCTACCATTGCGGCCCTGACGCAACTCCTCGAACAAATCCGCAAGGAGGAGGTTGAAAAAAACATCCATCGGTTCGCACCGCAGGACCAGGAACTGATCGAGCTTGTCACACGGCGAATCGTCAACAAGATCCTCCACACCCCGATCGTCAACCTGAAGAACGGTCACGACGAATCCCACAACGACCGTCTGACCAAGATCAGCATCATCCGGAAACTCTTTGGGCTGGATGCGCGCAAGGAGCGCTCGCATGCCGGTTGATCGGATCGTGATCGGGACGCGGGGGAGCGAACTGGCACTCTGGCAGAGCAGGTTCATCCAATCGAGGTTGACCGAACTCTTCCCGTCGTGCTCGGTTGAGCTTATCGTCATCAAAACACTCGGCGACAAGATCCTCGATTTCCCCCTTTCCAAAATCGGCGACAAAGGACTCTTTACGAAGGAGCTTGAAAAAGCGCTCCTCGATGGTGCCATTGACCTCGCCGTTCACAGCCTGAAAGATATCCCCACGCTTCTCCCTGCAGGGCTGACCCTGGGAGCGATCACGGAGCGGGAGGATGTGCGGGACGTCTTTCTCGCGCACCCGGCCAAATCGTATCGCAGCCTTGCGGAGGTCCCTCAAGGGGGAACCATCGCCACCGGGAGCCTTCGCAGGAAATGCCAGCTACTCCATCTCCGACCGGATCTCCGTATTGTGGATCTCCGCGGCAACCTCAACACGAGGATGAAGAAACTGGAGAACTCGCCATGGGACGGCATGCTGCTCGCCTACGCGGGACTCAAACGGCTCGGATGGGAGAAACACATGACCGAGATTCTCTCATGCGATACTCTTCTTCCCGCCGTCGGGCAGGGGGCGCTCGGGATAGAAATACGCAAGGACAATAGCCGCCTCAAGACCATGATTCGAAAGCTGCACCACGCCCCAACGGCCCGGAGCGTCCTGGCCGAACGGGCTCTCCTTCGCCACCTTGAAGGTGGATGCCAGGTGCCGATCGGGACGTTTGGAAGATTGGAAGACGGGAGACTCCGCCTCGATGCCCTTGTGGGGAGCCTCGATGGAAAACGCATTGTGCGCGGGCATATCACAGGCGACCCGGATCGATCCGAATATCTGGGAGTGGAGTTGGCAAAACAACTCCTCGAGCGCGGGGCCCGCGAGATCCTCGATGCGATACGGGGACAGGGAACAACCATCACCGGTGTAGAGGTTTAACCATGCCCCTGAGCGGCAAAACCGTCCTCATCACCCGGCCCCCCGACGCGGACACTTCCTTTGACCGGCTCCTGGAAGCCCGGAGCGCACGCGTCGTCCACCTCCCGGCCATCCGGATTGTCGATCCGGATTCGTGGGAGGATTGTGACCGGACCATCATCAACCTTCGGGGATACGACGGTGTCTTCTTTACCAGCAGAAACGGAGTCCGGAAATTCCTGCAGCGCATCGATACACTCAACCCGGCGGTGAGGTCGATCCTCGCCAACCGTCGCGTCTACGCTGTGGGGGAAAAAACGGAGACCGCCCTGGAAGAGGCGGGTATTCCCGTTGCCATGACGCCCGAAGTATTCTCCGGCGAAGAATTGGCAAAGATGTTTTCCGGAGAAGCTGTGGAAGGAAAGAGGTTCCTCTTTCCCCAAAGCAATATCGGGAAGGATATCCTTCCCAAGGCCCTCCGCTCACTCAATGCAGTTGTCGATGAGGTGATCGTCTATAAAACCGTCAGCCCGAAACAGACCGAACTCGAAGAAGTCCGCAATGGGCTGGTGAACGGAACCATCGACGTCGTCACCTTCTTCAGTCCCTCCGCCGTCAGGAACTTCCTGCAGATGATGGGGACGAAATGCCTGGAGCGTACTGCCGTCGCGGTCATCGGTCCGACAACCGCTGCGGCCGCGAAAAGCCTCGGTATCGAGGTCCAAATCGTCTCAAAGCAAGCGACCGCGGAGTCTCTTGTCGAAACGCTGGAAGAACAGATCGAACCACGCTGAGCATACTTATGACCAACGATTTATTTCTGCGGGCTTGTCGTCGTGAAGAGGTGGAACGCACACCCGTCTGGATGATGCGCCAGGCCGGCCGTTACCTCCCCGAATACCGGGCTATCCGTGAGAAGACCGATTTTCTGACCCTTTGCAAGACTCCCGAGCTGGCGGCCGAGGTGTCTCTCCAGCCCGTCGATCTTATCGGTGTGGATGCTTGCATAATTTTTTCGGATATCCTTGTCGTTCCCGAGGCGATGGGGATGGAACTGATCGTGGAGGAGGGAAAGGGAGGGCCGCGCTTCCCCTCGCCGATCCGTTCCAGGGGAGAGATCGAGGCGTTGGGCGTCCCTGATCCGAACAGCGCGTTGAGGTTCGTCATGGATGCGTTACGGCTTGCGCGGAAACGGCTCGATGGAAGGGTACCTTTGATCGGGTTTGCCGGGTCACCGTGGACGCTCGCCACGTATATGGTGGAGGGAAAGGGATCCAAAACCTTCCGCCATCTCAAAGAGCTGGTGTATTCAAATCCCAGGGACGCACATTTCCTTCTCGAAAAGCTTGCCCGATCCGTGGCGGCTTACCTGAACGCCCAGATCGAGGCGGGAGCGCAGGCCGTGCAAATCTTTGACACGTGGGGCGGGATCCTGCCGCCGGATGAGTTCCGGGAGTTTTCTCTGCGGTACATCCAACAGGTTCTTCAACTGCTCAGGCGCAACGGAGCGCCCGTGATCGTCTTTTGCAAAGACTGCTCGCACTCCCTCGAGGCCATCGCGGACACCGGCCCGGAGGTCATCGGCCTTGACTGGACCATGGACATCGGCAAAGCGCGGATGATGGTGGGAAGCTCGGTTGCCCTTCAGGGGAACCTCGACCCCACAATGCTGTACGCTCCACCGGAAAAGATCCGTCAAGGGGTCAAATCGATACTGGAAAAATTCGGCAAAGGTTCCGGACATATTTTCAACCTGGGCCATGGGATCCTACCGGATATTCCGGTGGAACACGCCAAAGCATTGATTCTGGCGGTCAAGGAGGAGAGTCCGAAGTACCACCGTTAGAGTAGTACACCAACGAATCTCCGCGAATCTACACAAAGGCAAGATTAGTGAAAATTCGTGGAGATTAGTGGGAAAAAAATCAACCAGTGAACTCCCTCGTTTCGCTCGTTATTCATTCACCCACTTCCAGAACGAGATTCCTTTATGAAACACATTCGTTTCGCCCTGTCGCGCAGCGCGCTCGTGGTACTGCTCCTCACTCTGTTCGGGGAAATTGTGCTTACCCAATCGGCAAAGAGACCGATGACGTTTATGGATATTCTCGAGATGCGATCCGTGGGAAGTCCGGCTGTCAGTCCCGACGGTCGATGGTTGCTCTACACCTATTCCATCCCTGATTGGAAAACCGCAAAGAGCTCCACAGACGTTTACGTTGTGTCGATGGAAGAAGGGTTCTCGTCGGCAAAGCAACTGACCTTCACCAAAGACAAGAACGAAACGACACCCCGGTGGATACCGAAGGGGGCCGGATTCGTCTTCTCCTCCAACCGAGACGCCGCCGAGGGGAAGGCCGTCAACCAGTTGTATTTCATGAAAACGGATGGGGGTGAAGCCATAAAAATCACCGATGCGAAAGAGGGTGTTGGGCAGTTTGCCTTCAGCAAAGATGGGAAGCGGCTCGCGTTTTCCGCAGGCAAAGAGGATGAACGGCAGATCTGGGTTCTCCCCGTGGAGGAGATTGAGAGCGGAAAGCCGGAGCAGTTGACCAAACACACAACCCCGATCACCACATGGCAATTCTCTCCGGACAGCAAGAAGATCTATTTCCTCTCTCCCGACAGCCTCGACAAGGCGAACAAACAGCGAAAGGAGAAAAAGTTTGACGTGCGCATCCGGAATGAAGACGTTCCTCCGGTCCATCTCTGGTCATTCGATCTCGATTCCAGAAAAGTCACCCGCCTTACCTCGTCACCGGAATACACGGTCAGCGACGTCCGGATTTCCGACAATGCGCAATGGGTCGGGTTTCGGGGCACATCGAACAATCGGTACCTTAAAACGGTGACAGAGGCCACGACGTACAGCGACCTCTACTTGCTGGAAGTGTCGTCGGGAATCATCGAACGTCTGACAAATAACAAGGAGATCGGCGAGAGCGCCTTGAGCTTTTCGCCCGACGGGTCGATGATCGCATTTTCCGCGGACAACGACTTTACGTACTTCCGGGACAACAAGATCTATCTCCGGCGAACCGCGGACCGCGGCGGCAAATGGAGAAAGATCGGCAACGAGTTCGACTGGGATCAGTCCATCGGATTCTGGTCCGGGGACGGCAAGACGATTTATTTCAACGAGGGGTGGAAAGCGACAAACCAGCTTTTTGCCATCTCCGTTGAGAGTGGAAACGTCAGCCGGCTCACAGGTGTGAGGGGATCATTATCCACAACGCAGGACCAGGAAACCAAGACGCTCCTCCTGACGTATTCCGATCCCTCGACGCCGTCGAACATCTATACGGTTTCCTCCCTCGACCGGATCGGGGAGCAGGCAACCTGGAAACAATTGACCAATACAAATCCCCAAGTTGAAGGCATCGCCCTCGGGGAAGCGGAAGAGATCACATGGAAATCCCTCGATGGAACCATGATCGGAGGCGTCCTTGTGAAACCGGTCGGGTATGAGCGCGGGAAACGGTATCCGCTCATCGTCCAGATCCATGGCGGTCCTGCAGGCGCCTCAATCCTGAATTTCAGCAGCAGTTACACGACCTATTCCCAGGTCTATGCGGGCGCGGGCTACGCCGTCCTGTTGCCCAATTACCGCGGGTCCACCAACTATGGAGAAACGTTCCGGATGGAGATCAGCGGCGATTACTTCCGCCGTGGATACGAGGATATTATGACAGGGGTCGACCACCTCATCAGCACCGGGTTGGTGGACAAGGAGAAGCTTGGGTCCATGGGATGGTCGGCAGGCGGCCACTGGTCCAACTGGATCCTCACCCACACGGACCGGTTCAAAGCCATCTCCTCTGGAGCAGGAACCATGAACTGGATCTCGATGTACGCCCAAACGGACATTCAACGGGGACGGGAATATTACTTCAAGGGAAAACCGTACGACCGCTTTGACCATTACTGGGATGTTTCACCGCTGAAGTACATCAAGAACGCAAAGACGCCCACCCTGATCCACGTCGTGGATGGCGATCCGCGCGTCCCGCGACCCCAGAGCGAGGAGTTGTACATGGCCCTCGTCAAGCTTGGCGTGCCCACCGAGTTCTTTGTCTATCCCGGCACGACCCATGGGATTACGGAACCGCGAAACCAGCTCGTGAAGATGGTCTCCGAATTCAACTGGATGGAACGATGGATCCGGGGCAAGAAGGGGTGGTTCGAGTGGGAGGAATTGCTCGGCACCCTCAAGGAGGAGAAGGAATAAACTATCGGTGTCCATCCGTGGCACAATACCAAAGACATCCTTTCTGAATAGTAATTGATCGGAACGTGAGTACAACACAAAAAGAGCGTCTCTCCATTTTTTTTATGGACCTTCAGACCCTCCTTTGCAGGAAGCTGGAGGAACTTGACGGCAAGGCGCGCTTTGCCGAAGATTGGTGGGAACATCACAGCGGCGGGGGGGGCAGAACCTGTGTGATCCAGGAGGGGAACGTGTTCGAGAAAGGGGCCGTGAACACGTCGGCCATCTCGACCAAGCTCACTCCTCTTCTGGCGGAACGGATGAAGGTCTCCCCGCAGGAGATCTTCGCCACCGGCGTGTCGCTCATCCTCCATCCTTCCAGCCCGATGATCCCGACGGTGCATGCGAACTTTCGCTACCTTGAACTCCAGGACGGTAGTTTCTGGTTCGGCGGAGGGGCGGACCTTACACCGTACTATCTCTTTGAAGAGGATGCTCACCACTTCCATGCCGTCTGGAAGACGGTCTGCGAGCAGTACAATTCCGGATCGTACGAACGGTTCAAGGAAGCGTGTGACGAATATTTTTTCCTCAAGCACCGCCTCGAAGCACGCGGGATCGGGGGGATTTTCTTTGATTACCTGAAGGGGGACTTCGAGAAAGTCTTCAGCTTTGTCCGCTCATGCGCCGAGTCGTTCCTCAAAGCCTACCTCCCCATTGTCGAGCGCCGCTTTCATGAACCGTGGGGTGAGCGGGAGAAAAACTGGCAGCTTTTCCGCCGCGGCCGGTACGTCGAGTTTAATCTCATCTATGACCGTGGCACACTGTTCGGACTTGAGACGCAGGGGCGGACGGAGTCGATTCTCCTTTCCCTCCCCCCTCTTGTCCGATGGGGCTATAACATCAAACCGGAGCGTGGCTCCAAAGAGGAGCAACTGATCAAGGTCTTGAGAAGCCCGCGCAACTGGATGGAACTGTAATATCAACGCGAGAGACAGCTTACCCATGGCATCAAAAAAAACTGCAGTCGTCGTTTTCCAACTTGGCGGACCCGACTCGACGGAGGCTGTCGAGCCCTTCCTCTTTAACCTGTTTATGGACCCGGATATTATCGATTTCCCTCTGGCGAATCTCGTCCGGAAACCGCTCGCACGGTATGTCGCGCGCAAGAGATCCCACCATGTTGCGGAGCATTACGGGGAAATTGGAGGAAAATCCCCCATTCTCGAGCTTACCACGGCGCAAGCCGAAGCGCTGGAACGCGCCTTGAAACCCAAACTGGACGCCAAAGTCTTTATCGCGATGCGCTACTGGCATCCCCTGACGGAAGCCGCAATCCGGCAGGTCAAAGCAGGCTCCTTTGACGAAGTCATCCTTCTTCCTTTGTACCCTCAATGTTCCATCACCACAAGCGGATCAAGTCTGAATGAATGGCACCGGCAATCCAAAAAACTCGGATTGCAGGACATCCCCCAGAAGCTTGTTCACCAGTATTTCGATCATCCCCTGTATATCGAAGCCATGGTGGAGAACATCAACAAGGCGCTTGGGGAATTCCGGGGGTACGATCCGGAATCGGTCCATTTGCTGTTCAGCGCGCATGGGGTCCCGGTGTCGATCATCCAGCGTGGCGATCCTTACCAGCGGCACATCGAAGAGACCGTTCGACTGGTTCTTCAAAAGGGGGCTTGGCGCCATCCTCATACCCTCTGTTACCAGAGCAAGGTGGGTCCGGCGCGATGGCTTGAGCCCTCGCTAACAGGGACCGTCAGCGATCTTGCAACAAGGGGAGTGAAGAACATGGTGGTTGTCCCGGTGGCGTTTGTCACCGACCATATCGAAACGCTACACGAGATTAACATCGAGGAACGGGAAGGAGCGGAGAAGCTGGGCGTTGAAAAGTTTGTCATGATGCCCGCGCTGAACGATCATCCAAAGTTCATTGCAGCGCTGGCGGATGAGGTGCTGAAGCTTGCCGCGGGCGACAGCAGGAATGAATCCCATCGATGCGAATGTCGCGCAGCGGTCCTGCGCCGGGGAGGGTCGTGAACGAACGCCGGGAACGGGTCGATGTCGTCATCGTTGGGGGAGGGATCTCCGGTCTCTGCGCCGCCTATTGGCTCGCACAACAGGGCTTCGGTGTCAAAGTGCTCGAGCGCGATGCTGAAGTTGGGGGTACGATGAAATCGGTTCACGAGCAGGGGTTCCTTTCGGAGACTGGTCCGAACAGCGCCCTGGAAACAACCCCGTTGTTCCGGGAGCTTGTTGACGAATGTGGGATCAGCGACGAATTCCTCTATGCCAACCCCGTGGGAAAAAACCGGTACATCCTCCGCGATGGCAGGATGCATGCACTGCCGTTGGACCCCGCGGCATTTCTCATGACGAAACTGTTCTCTGCCCGGGGCAAGTTCCGGTTGCTCAAGGAGCCCTTTGTCGGGCGCGGCACCGGGGAGGAAAGCATTGCGGAGTTTGTCAGCCGGCGCGTGGGGCAGGAATTTCTCGACTATGCGATCGATCCGTTTGTTGCGGGGGTGTTTGCGGGGCGGCCGGAGTCGCTCAGCGTTCAGGCCTCGTTCCCAAAACTCTATGCCCTCGAGAAAAAATACGGCGGCCTCGTTCGAGGCATGATCCGGGGAAGACGCGAGCGGAAACAACGTGCGGAGAAAGCGAAAGATCGTGCTGAGTCATTTTCCTTTGCCGGAGGGATGCAGGTTCTCCCGCGGGCTATCGCAACAAAACTCGGCCATGCAGTACTGACGAATGCCCGGGTTGAGGCCATCCGCCGGACGGACCCTTCCTCCTTTTCCGTCACGTACACGCACGGGGATGTTCCAGGAACGATCGATTGCCGATCGGTGGTCATCTCCGCGCCAGCGTATGGGGCAGCAGACCTCCTCCAACCCCTTTCCGGGGAGGCCGCGTCAGTCCTCCGATCGATCACCTATTCGCCTGTCACCTCCATGGTTCTCGGTTTTAAAAAAGAAGAGGTGGGGCATCCCCTCGACGGGTTTGGTGTGTTGATTCCCACCAAAGAACGACGGGATATCCTTGGTTGCCTGTGGTCCTCGAGCCTCTTTCCGTACAGGGCTCCGGAGGGGATGGTGGCTTTGACCGCTTTTGTGGGCGGCGCACGTCAGCCCGAACTAACCCAATTGCCTGAAAACAAGCTCTGTGATCTGGTTCTCAACGAGTTAAAAAAAATTATGCAAGTTTCAGGAAAACTCGTATATTTGAGGGTCACAACCTGGAAACAGGCCATTCCGCAATACGAACTCGGATACCTGCGAAAAATCGAGGCACTTGACCGGTTCGAAGAGAGCCGTCCAGGCCTGTTCCTGTGCGGCAACTATCGTGGGGGCATTTCGGTGGGAGATTGCGTGAAGAGCGCGTCGGAAGTATCCCAACGCGCGGCGCGACATCTGCGGACACACGCCTCTCCTGCTCGAGGGTGAACGGTCGAACCATGGTTCCTTATCCTACAAGGGAGATTGTATGAATGCATCGTTCAAGAATCTGATTGGGTTGGCGGTCGTGGGATGTATGGTGGTGAGTGTATCAGGCCAAAGCAGGGCACAAGGTACTACGGCCGTTCCCGAGGACAATCTTTTGCCCGCAGAGTTCACTACGATCCTGAAGGAGAGTTGGTCGTTCCTGAAGGACGAAACCGACAGTCTTGCAAAAATTGTCGGATCGAAACTTGAATTTGAAACTGTGGCGGAGTTTGAGAAGAGGGCGGTCGACGCACGGCAGCGATATCTCACGAAAGTCAACCGGTACGTGAAGGACAAGAAGCTCGATACTCGCGTGTTCGGCGTCCTGTTTAAAGCCACGCTGGTCGAATACAACGCCGATACCCGCATGTATTCCGTGATCTCCCCCACCCTCGTGGAGGCGCCGTATAATATCCCACAGATTGTGACGGAAGTTCCCCGGAATCCGTATGTGGCACTCGCCGATTCGATCACGAAAGGATACCGGACCTCCTCCATCTACATGGATTTTTCTCCACACTTCCGCTGGCAAGTCCACCGGGATACCGCCAAGGTAGCGAAGGCAGACGAAGGACACATTTATTTTCGCGCCCGGTTTAAAATCGAGCTGCAACAGACCGGCACTAGTGGGGCGGCAAGGTTCGCCATCGTGCCCCAGCGTCTGGCGCTGTTCAATCAACGGACGAATTCCATATATTGGGAGCAACCGTTGCGGTAATCCTTCGCTCCGGGCGGCCGTTTTTAATTCGTCAAGCGACAATCGAGATGCGCGCATCGTCGACTGTCGCTTTTTCTATACTTGCAGGAGATGACTCCCATGGTTGACAAGGGGAAAAACCCGCACCCGGACACCCCTTCCACACCCATTCCCGTACCATCATGATAACGCGAAGCGTTTTGATCGTAGAGGATGAACAGAACTTCATTCAGACATTGGAATATGCACTCAGGAATTCACCGGAGCACCGGTACGACATGCGCCATGCACAGTCCGCCGAGGAAGGACTCGAGATCATTGGCAACGGCGCTCGCTTCGACGTTATCCTGCTCGATTATTACCTTCCCGGCCGGAACGGGGGGGATTTTCTCAAAACCATCCGTGAGGCAGGGGACGAAACCCCGGTCATCTGTATCTCGGTGAGCCAGGATTACAAGATCGTCCAGGAGTTGATGCAATCGGGGGCTGACAACTATGTCGCCAAAGAGGAGTTGAATAATTCCCTTGCCCTGGAAAAGACCATCTCTGCGGTCATAGAAAAACGGCGCTATGAGAAACGGATCGCCGAGCTCGAGATCGGGTCGCACCGCATGGATGCCATCATAACCATTGTGCGTACCGTACAACATGAATTGAATAACCCGATGGCTATTTCCCAGCTTGCATTGTCCCGCCTGGCCGACCCCGGGAAGCTTAGCCAGGAGGAGTATCGTCGGGCGTTCGACCAGGTCCAGGAAGGGATCGACCGGATGGCCGCGATCCTGCGCCTCCTCCCCGAGTTCCGTGAGGAATTGTTTAACGAAAAACTGCAGGGGCTCAAGATCTATTCCTTGCCCACAAAATCCCCTTCACCTTGATGACGTGATCGCGTATGACCACCACGACCTTGCTCATTGTCGAAGATGAGCCGACCATAGCCCTCTCCTTTCAGCATATCCTCAAAGGCTCCGTCGACTATAACTACCAGATCACCAGCGTGACGACCGCCGAGGCGGCACTCAAGACCTGGGAAACAATGGGTTCGTTCGACGTTGTCCTGCTCGATATCTTTCTCCCGGGGGAGAGCGGCCTGGAATTTTTGAAGACAATCCGGTCCATCGACGGCAACGCCGTGGTCGTTTGCATCTCAGGCTCCCAGGACTACAAGGTGGTCCACGACGTCTTCAAGTTGGGAGCGGACGATTTTATCTCGAAGCTGGAACTCTCGAACCACTACGTCCTCGAGAAGGCAATCTTTGCAGGGCTTGCGAAACGGCAGTACCAGAGGGAAAAGGCAAGGCTGGAAATTGCCCAGCAGCGGTTGGATGCCATCACCACCATTATCAGGACCGTCCACCACGAATTGAACAACCCGATGGCAATCATCAAGCTGGCGACATCGCAGATCAGTTCATCGGGGGAGTTTACGGAGGAGGAGTTCCGGCATTACCTCAACCAGGTCGAGGAAAATATCGAGCGGATGAGCGATGTTATGCGGAGACTCCCATATTTCCATGAGGAAGTGTTGAATACTCAGCTGCGTGGTTTGAAACTTTTTGCCCTTCCGGACGACCCTTCCCCCAAAAAGAATCGCTGACCCCCTCCTTCCTTTGGGGGGTATTCAGATTGGGGCGTGCAGGTCGTGCGCAATATCCTCTTCGGTAATATCGATCAACTCCCGAACTTCGTCCGGCTTAATTGTTAAGACAGGAACCTTCGAAAGCCGGACCACCTTCTCCGCAACACTTCCCATCAGGATGTGCCTCAACCCACTTCGTCCATGGGACGACATGACGATCAGGTCCGCCCCCAACGCCATGGCCGCTCTCACAATCTCCACACCGGGCGAACCCTCGCGAACCTCGATCTGCACCGAGTGTGACACAAGATCGTGATCGATCAAAAGGTGCTGCACCATTTTTGTGATGGTTTCCCGCCGCCCCCGGGGGTCGGGAGGAACGGTCGATTTCAGATGATGATCATCAACGTGAAGAACGATAATCCCGGCGTCAAACAATTCGGCGATTTCCTGGGCATACTGAATGCCGACGAGAGAGTACGCCGACATATCGATGGGCACCAGGATCGTTTTCGGAGCTTTCATGTTACCCGCCTTTTATAGAAGGATGGAAGGGAGTGTATGTTTGAGGGGACAAGTCCTATGCCATCGTGATGTTCCTTATTCAAAAGTATTTGCCCATTCCCGAGTCCCCTACTTCCCAGAACCAATAAACTCCTGTACAGGTTTCTTAAGAAATAAAATAGGCTGCCGTGCACCACACACGGCAGCCTGGGGGACATCCGCCTGCATAGGAGGGGTAAAGCAAGCGGATGGGAGTAGCAATCTATTTTTCTCGGCGGCCCCTGAGGAGCCCGACACCTTTACTTATTCTCCTGCAACTGTTCGGGCCTCCTTCAGCCATTGCCGCAGGGAGAGCACCATTCGTTCCAAGCC